>JAHKLF010000138.1 GCA_029856615.1 Candidatus Njordarchaeota archaeon | reverse complement strand
GTTACTGCTATGAATACTGTGAGAAATGCATAATATAATGTATTAATAAGAATATTTACTATGGTTGAACCATAATAAGGATTTCTCGTCAGAGAAAAAATGCCAAAAAACCCTTTTAGATTGAACGTATCTTTGATTGGATCAAAGAATGCATCCCTAATAATAATGGCATACGGAGAAAAGAGATAGATTGTTATGGCGATGATATAGATAAGTAGAACTAATTTTTGTGGATGTAATAAATCCTTAGGTTTTTCTACTAATTTCTTATATGTAGGAATTCTCAATCCGCCCGCTTTTATAGTTATAGAGTATTTTATTAAAACTTTGAAGTACGCGATAGAGAATATAGCAATGATTAATAGTTGAATTAGTGCAATAGATGATGCTTTCATCTTATCAAAGAGAGTGTAATAATACATATACATGAGAACTTCAAGAGTCATGTAGCGCGCGCCTCCTAAGATGAGAACTATTGTAAAACTCGTAAAACATAAGATAAAAGTAAGAAGAGCCGCTACAAGGATGCCGGGGGAGATTTGAGGTAGAATTACTCGCCTAAATATATAGAATCCCCTGCCACCTAAAACTCTAGCTACATCTTCTAGCTCTGGATCAATTGATGTCCATATGCTTGCTACTATATGCATTACCATGGGAGTATTAAAGAATGCATGAGCGAGAACTATACCGATGAGTCCTTCCCCTAATACTATATTAGCCCCGATACTACGGAGTATTTTTGTTACTATTCCGTATCGCCCATAAAGCATCATAAAACCAAATGCTACGATTATGGAGGGTGTCATAAAGGGCACTAGTGACATTGCAGAAAAAATTCTCTTTCCTGGAAAATCGTATTTGCTTAGAATATAGGCCCCTGGGAGACCTAATAATAATGAGATAAGAGTACTCAACATCGCTTGATAGAATGTAAAATACAAGGCTTTCCAAAAGATTTCTTTGGAAAATATTTCTGCTAGATTCCTATAAGTTAAAACACCATTCGATAAAACTGCATATGATAAAGAAAAGGATAACGGAATGATATAGAAGAAGATAAGAAAAGAAGCCAGAACGACGTAAGGGATAATATCAGATAATTTTTCGCGCACTCATGTAGCCCCCATAATATTGCTCCACTCCTCTAACCATGTATCTAAGTTATCTCTAATCTCATCCTGCGTAATGAAGAGATTTATCGGATACACTTCATTTGGATTCTGAGCATACTCCTCAAACCAATCTGGCACTGCAGCTAATTGGTTTACAGGCCACATCCAATCATTTAATGGATATAAACTTTGAACCTCAGGGCTTAATAACCAATCCAGGAAATTTAATGCTATGTCATAATTCTTCGTACCTCTTACTATTCCCGCACCATAAACATAAAACCAGCCATATTTTGTCTCATTATAAACAAATACAGCAGCTCCATATACATCGGAGCCATAGAAATAATACGCATAAGCAGGATCTGTTGTTGTGCTAACAACCATCCATATTCCCGTCTCCTCAGGATCGAGAAATAAATCATAAGCGTCGGACCATGAAGGTACAACTGTAATGTTATCTTTTACCTGATTCCACCATTCACTCCAATTTTTTTTAAGAACTTTCTCAAAGAAAACTACTTGTCCGATAAAGAAATTCAATCCAGTTCCACTTCGCCTAGGATCTTCTACCACGAAATGCGAGGCATAGGTTTCATTATAAAAAGTCTCGAACTTTAGTTTTTCAAGCTCGGGAAACGCTTCTTCGCTGGCGTATCTTTTATCATAAACTACTCCTATGATTGCTTGAATCAAAGGAATAGCATGCCCCGTTGGATCAAAAGCTTCAATTACGTTTTGAGGCACATTCTCAATGTTATTCAATTGCGTAAAGTCTATGGATTCTAATACTTCATGATCAATAGCCTCGATTACTAGAATGTTATCCAATCCTATGACCACGTCCGCTGTTCTCACACCACGTTCCAATTCCTGAATAACCGCGGACAGCATTTCCCGATCTCCCTCAAATCTCTTTATTTCTAAAGCCACTTTAACACCATATTCCCTTTCATAATATTTCTCGAACCCCTTAAAGACAAAATCTTGAACAGCTTCGGGATAATTTCCCCATAGTAAGAAGGAATCATCGGTATAAATAATGAGCTTCTTACCTTTAGTCATCAATGTCACGGAAGTTGTATACGCGATATAAATAACAACAGATAGTAGTATGAGAATAACAATGCTTGCTACTATCTTATGCTCTTTACGCAATATAGGCACCCTTTTACTACTGAATTCACCTTAATAATATGCATAACGATGTTATATAAAATAATGATGTATATCACATTATTTTCTCTCCTCAATCCTTAATACGGGGATCTTATTCTTTTTCCAGTAATCTTCTTAACTTCACGATTATATCTTCTGGATCTCTACCTAATATTCTTATCATTGGCTCTTTTCCTACATCACCCTCGTCATAAATAATATCTGGAACCCTACCTAATTTTTTCACAACATGTTTTACTCCCCATGGTAAAGTTGCACCTTCTCTCATTTTTATCTCTAGAGGCTCCTCAGTTCTTGAGAAAGAGCCTACAAGGAGACCTACTTTTTTTGCCCTATCAATTAATTCTCGACTATATCCTATATTTAATGCAGCTCTTATACTTGGATCAAATTTACTCGCTACAATCACTACTCTAGCCATATGTCTGGACGCTCCAAAATCTGGTTTACTAAGAGCTATAATTTCCTCATCAATCACTGTTATTCTTCCAGGGAACCCAGCTACATCCATTATCTCCGTGGGTTCTGGTATACTATAGACAAAATTCATTCTTGTTTCTGGGACATGCTTCCATATTCCTTTTATATTCTTTAGTTTTTTATAGGCCTCCCATAACTCTTTTAACACAGAATATTTCTCGCTTTCTCGGTACAGCATGGCAAGAGGATTAACAGGGCCGTGACCCTTCCCTACAGGCAACCCGTATTTGATTGCATGATAAACAAGAATTTTTGCTTTATAAACAGCCGAGGGAATATCAAGCCCCTTAGCTAGATAACCAGCTATTGCTGCTGAGAAACAACATCCGGTTCCATGAGTAGTTTTTGTTTCTATTCTCTCGGATTTAAACTCGTAGAAGTTATCGTTATAGTACAGAATATCTATACTATGCTCCGCCTCCATATGACCGCCCTTTATTACAACAGCCTTACATCCTATCTCCGAGATTTTCTTAGCAGCTTTCTTTGCATCTTCATGATTACGTATCTTCATACCCACAAGCTTCTCAGCTTCTGGTTTATTTGGCGTTAGAACAGTGGCTAATGGAACCATCTTCTGGAGAAACGTTTCCATCGCTTCTGGTTCTAACAAAGGCGCTCCGCTCTTAGCAATCATAACGGGATCAACGACTACTGGAAAGCTATATTTTTTGATTTCATTAACCACAGCTTCGATAATCTCAGAAGTATGTAGCATTCCGGTCTTTGCTGCATCAACACCCATGTCTTCTACTACTACTCTAATCTGCTCTCTAACAATTTCGGGATCTACATTCTGAACTTTTGTTATCGAGTGAGTATTTTGAGCTGTAATAGCCGTAATTGCTACGGTACCATGAACCCCTATAGCGGCGAAAGTCTTTAAATCTGCTTCAATTCCCGCGCCACCTCCAGAGTCGCTTCCCGCTATAGTTAGTGCAATTGGTATTTTTCTCCTAGTAGAAATCCAGACCACCACATTTCACCCTCTTGATGGTTATAAGATTATTAAGGCATTATTTGATATTAGAAAAGATAAAATTATACGCTCCCTCTAAAAGATTGCAAAGTTCTTAAGAAGTAAAATTGAAGCTAATTAGAATTTTGTAGAATCAGAGAAGAGTTAGTTTAGCTTTACTGGTAATTTGCCAACGTAATATAGGCTCTTTCCATCAAATTTTAATCTTATTGCCAAAATCTCAACTTGGTTACTCGCCGCTTCTTTGAGAATTTTACAGAATTTTTGATCAGTTTCCTCATTTGGTTTGAGATATTTTGCCCGACCAAAAACTAGGAAAATTACCATCGCTTTATATCCTTCCTTTTTGGCTTTGATTAATTCTGCGATATGTCTTCTTCCTCTATCAGTAGGTGCGTCAGGGAAATAAGGCCGCTCCTCTTTTAAATAATGTGCATCCTTTAACTTCGATGAGAACCTTTTCGTCTCTCTCGGTTATTATTAAGAAATCTAGTTTGCTTGCATTATATTTATACTCCCGAATAATTTCTCTATAGTTACCAATTTCTTCAATACAGTTTCGTTCAATTAATTTTTGAGCTATAACCGAGTGGTACATGGAATTAGTAAATATCCACTCTGAGTTTTTCCAGAACGCCATGACATCGCAATTTGTCTTTCTATGAATATTCTTAACGAATCTTATTAATACTCTCGCTCCTCTTTTAGTCAATTCGGTCAATCTTCCAGGATCATGAATATGACATCTAATTATCTTATTGCCTATCTTTATCAGTGCTATAAAGCGATTAGGTCTCTCTATAAACCTAGCTTCAACAAGATCATTAAAAGTAAGAATGGGAGTTTTACACTGTTCCAAATGCCCTGTCTCCCGCATCTCCCAAGCCTGGAACAATGTATCCTTCTTCGTTCAGAATATTATCCATGGCTATTGTATAGATATCAATGTCGGGGTGAATACTTAAAACCCTTTCTACACCTGGTTTAGCGGAGATTATCGTAGCTACAATAATTCTCTTTGGTTTACCCATAGACTTAATCTTTGATATTATCTTAATCATCGTAGATCCGGTGGCGAGC
>JAHKLF010000137.1 GCA_029856615.1 Candidatus Njordarchaeota archaeon | reverse complement strand
CTTAAGTCTAATGTTCTATAGTTTATACGTTTACTCAAATCTGTCGTTTTCTGGAAGATATCTATCGGTAAAGGCTTCTCCGCGGGAACTATTTCCACATACTCCGGCACGATCTCAAATCCCTCCTTTGTGTCCGCTTTTCTAATAATGCCTTCAACAATAATCGCTGAAAGTATTGTTGCCCGTTTTATATATTCAAATAGCTCATCAGAAACTTCTCCTTTCTTGAATATTACTTGAAATTCCCCCTCTCGATCTCTTACTCTAATAAAAATAATTTTTCCGACTTCTCTAATACGAGTAATCCACCCAGCAACTCTTACGCGCACTCCATCCATGTTTGGCGATAATTCATTTGCAAAGTATTTTAATTTACGCAAAAGAATTCACCACACAATACTTATCACATGACTTATGCCATTTTTATTCACTGGTCTTTTAAATAAACATGAATGATAATTAATTCGACGTAACTAATAATTTGAAATGATTATTGGAAAGTGCTATTTAAATACAGATATACTCTTATGATCTTGAGAGTAAAAAGGCTAATTATCCATCAGTTGCTAGAGAAGCATGACGATTAATATAACAGGGTTGACTAATATGTCTGAGAAAAGTTCCTCGGAGGTATCTCGGATAAAAGAGAAATTAATATCCGGGTATATCTCTTTCATCCAAGGGGATATCACCGAAGCTTTAAAAATTTTCTCCGATCTTCATAGTAGGTTTCCAGATAATATGTTAATAACTTATAACTATGTAATAACACTCATAAGAGCGGGGAATATAGAACAAGCATCTAAAGTATTAGAATCATTCATAGCTAGAAAAAAATCCTTAGGTGTTCGTTTAAAAATACCTAAAAGCATCATGAACCTAATATTGACCGTCGAATTGCTAAAAAAGAATATCGATGAGGTATTAGATATCTTAACAGAATATTTCGCAGAAGAAATATACATCTCGCCTCCAGATTGGGAGATTATCCCAAGCCTTACGGTCAATATTTTAGACATATTTCGGGCTGATGATGAAGACTTAAGCAAGTTACAGCGGTGGCTTTCTCAGAGAAAAAACGAAGATATCATACTTCCGCTTAATAAAAGTTTAAGAGAAATGCTTTACAGAGCTATTAAGAGTTACACTGAGGAAATCCATGAGAGCTTCACTCCTTTAAAGATCTCGCAGATATATAGTATATTATCTATCACGGCTCTCTCTCTAAACGTGATATCTGAGGCAAAAAAAGCAATCGAAAAAGCAATTAATATAGATAGAAACCCCCTTGTCTTAAATATGTACGGCAAAGTATACTACGTAATTGGCGATCTTAACACCGCAATCTCAGCATTCAAGGAGGCATTAATAATAGATCATGAAAATAGCTTCCGATACATCACTCTAACGAATATAGGAAACGTCTTCGCCAGAATTGGAGATTATGATTTGGCCATCGAATTGATTACGAAAGCCTTAAAAATCAAAGCTGATTGCTTTGTCTGTTGGTATTCACGAGCTATTGCTCTCTTAAGAAGCGAAAAATGGAAAGAAGCCGAGAATTCATTTAAAGCTTTAATTCAAATGCGCCGAGACGATCCTCGAATTTGGTACGGTTTGGGGCAAGTTTATCTAGCTAGAGGGAAAATACTTGAGAGTATTGAGTGCTTTCTTAAGGCCATGAAATTAAATCCTGATGATGAAATTATTCAACTACATATAGAACTAGCCAGATATCTAGCAGGGAGGCGAGGTGAAGGAAAATAGGGATATTACGAGCAATCATTGATTCTTTATTTACTCTTTGGATAGGTTTCAGCTTATACACACTCGCTCTTCGTATAAAATCATTAATTACTCGAGAATTCGTCATTGTCATAGAATTTAATAAATTCGCCTTTTATATGTTAGCATCATTGAGAGAAATGATAATACATGTCTTAAGAGGAGAACTTCCAGGGGTTTACACCTTAATTTCGATTTTTATTCTCTTAACCTGTGGCATTATTTTGGGAGCCTCATCAGATAATTTTTCCGATGGCATTATACATGCAATGATGTTTTATGCCATATGCCTACTTTTAGTTATGCCAATAGATCCAATTGAATTAATAGCTGATCCAAGAAACTATTTATTAAATTTAATATACTATGTAATTATCTCTCTTCTGCCAGATTTATTCTTAGGATTTCTACTCTTATTACTCGTTATTAAGATGAGTTTACGACTCAGTAGATAGAAATACACTAAACTTTATAAAATTCAAAATTTGTTATTGTTAAAGAATTGATCTCTTAAATTCTTTAATCCTTAGGTGATTTATCTTGGCATATGAGGAAATACCCGAAAAAGAAGGATTAATTATAATTCTCAGCGAAAAACAAGAGGGAGTATTAACACATGATAACAAGGAGAAGGAATTTAAGACCCGAGGAGAGATCATAATTGTTAATAATACTGGAAGTCCCATTTATGACTTAGAATTAAAACTATCGGGCATAGAAAAGACAGATCTCGAAAAGAAAGTCACAGTTGGCTTTGTTCCAGCAAGAGAAACTGGTAAGGAGCCAAAGAGAGTACCATACAATATAAGAGATGTTCCTCGTGCAGTTGATTTAAATGAGAATCTTATATTTCCAGAAGACATTACACAACCAGTAACGCTTATGAATGAGGAAATAGACTTAACAGTGAGATTTAACATTAAGAATTCAACTGATGCAGAAATGGTAGTAGATTTTGATAAAGAAATGCCTACACAAATCATTGCAAAGGAAATACCTTCTCTTCCCTCAGGTACTTTGAATGTAGAAGCGGGAAGATTATCCCTAAGAGAATATAGAATATTACCTCGGGATTCTAAAGCCATAGAGGTGAAAAGTTTAATTATAGCCGAGAAACCCGATGCATTCCGATCTGGCAAGATTACCTATAGGTATTTCGGCGAGGGAATAACTATAAGCGGTCTGGGAATAGAGGAAGTAACTGGGACGCTCAATGTACGCCACCACGTGGATAAAAGCGAAAGGTCAGAACAACGAGGAGTATGGGATAATTATGTAATAATAGAGAATCTAAGTCGAGCATCAATTAAAGTAGTCGCGGAGATAGGAGTCATATCAGGTAAAATATTGACTCCAGAAGAAGGCGGTGCTGAAATACGAGGTTCTATTGAATGGCGTATTCCTGGTCGACGAGACTATGATACAATAGTCATGGAGCCAGTAATAGTTGGTCCTGGAGAAACAACTAGAATTGGCCCATTTACTCTGCAATCGGATGAAGAACCAAAAGTTTCAACGAATTTACGTATATGGATAATCCCAGAAATCATCAAAAGAGTATCCGGTGAATTCCTAATTGAAGATATCGAAATTCCTGTTATTTGGGGAAGAATCACTAAAGAAGTCTCGGTTGAACATCCATCCTATATTATGGGTATGACGGATAAACAACTAGTTGGCCATCTCGAAGAATCCGTTAATGTTACAATAAAAGTTGATAACCTTGGTAGTGCTACTGTGGACCACGTTATTATCCGAGACGTCATTCCAGCAGACTTTAAGCCCCCAAGAATTGCAGACATAAAAATCTCTCTTATAAAGGGCGGCGGTGAAATAACAGTCCCTCCAGAAATGATTCGTATCTCCCTAGAGCCACAGGATCCTGATCCTTCACGAGAGCATAGATTAACAATTGAAATATTCGGTATAGCCTATTATCTCGGCGAATCTTTATTACGAGGAGAAGGTGTAGTAATTAATTATAAAATGATTGCGGCGGATCCAAAGCCTCATAAGACTTATGAGCTTCCAGCTGAAGCTGATCTTGCAGTAACTCCAGACATCAGACCTTTACGTATTAAATTGGAAGAAGTACCCACACTTGAAACACTCGAAGCCATTAGGAAAATTGCTAAGAGCAAGGAGGTATTACCTGGCGAAGTAGAAGGGGAATATATAGTCATTGTTACTTTAAGAAATGAGGGAGATTTGCCAGTAAGGAACTATGAACATATAGAGCAATTACCACCGACCTTCGAGTTCATAACGGAGAGAGCTACTCCCGCTCCTGAGACCGTAGAGGAAATCATAGAGGGACTCAGTATTAAATGGCTCATCCAAGAAATTCGCGCCAGAGAGGAATTCAAGATTCAGTTCGTAGTTCGCGGAAAACCTGGACATAAAGTCT
Source organism: Candidatus Njordarchaeota archaeon (assembly GCA_029856615.1). GTDB lineage: Archaea > Asgardarchaeota > Njordarchaeia > Njordarchaeales > Njordarchaeaceae > Njordarchaeum. Next base: position 699 of record JAHKLF010000137.1, on the reverse strand, counting down.
CTGACCTCCTCAGAATAGTCGAGTGAGTAAAAACACCTACATAGTGAACATTAATATCTTTTTTCTCAAATGTTTCATATAATATTTTAACCTGCTTTAAGTAAACAACTCTTATGGGGTTCTTAAATGACTCTCTTTGGAAGAGATTTTCTATGCCTAAAAGATTTCACACAAGATGAAATACTCCATTTAATAACCTTAGCAGAGGACTTTAAAAGGAAGCTTAAATCTAACATATCCCATGATTATTTGAAAGGTAAGACCGCGGCTCTTCTCTTCGAGAAGCCAAGTACACGGACTAGAGTTTCCCTAGAAGTGGCCTGCTATCATTTAGGGATTAAGCCCATCTATATGTTTGCTGGTACAACACAACTCGCTAGAGGAGAGCCCCTCAAGGATTTTGCTCGAGTTATGGAACGCTATGTTGATATAATCATAGCAAGGGTTTATAAACATGAAACTTTAGAGGAAATAGCAAGATATGCCACCATCCCCGTTGTAAATGCTTTAAGTGATTTCTCACATCCCCTTCAGGCTTTAGGAGACCTACTTACAATCAAAGAGAAAAAAGGTTTAGATGATGTTAGAATAGCTTGCGTAGGCGACGGGGATAATAACGTAGCCCATTCACTACTGTATATGGCTTCAAAGGTAGGGCTTGAAATACGCATAGGGTCTCCTAAACAATATTTTCCAAGG
>JAHKLF010000136.1 GCA_029856615.1 Candidatus Njordarchaeota archaeon | reverse complement strand
GTAGTTCACTTAGCTTAATCTTCTTCCATATTCTTCCACGTGAACCACTCGTTCTAGAGGATATCTTGGCGGTGGCCTTGGCTTCTCTGCAGGTTTGCCTAATGGTATGATGGCTACGGGTCTAACATCTGGCGGCAACTTTAATATCTTCCTCACCCTCTCCTCATCAAAGGCTCCAACCCAACAAGTTCCATAACCTAGCCAATAGGCCATTAATAACATATTTTGTATTGCTGCTGCAGTGTCTTGGATACAGTATAGAGATCTCCCTCGCTCGCCATAATACACCGCTGTTCTTGGGATATTGGCACAAACGATGATTACAACAGGAGCTTCTGCAATGAACATTTGATTAAGCGCCGCTCTTGCTAAGGCTTTTTTTCGATCTTCATCACGAACAATTATGAATTCCCATGGTTGTAGATTTCCGGCACTTGGCGCCCATGTTGCTGCCTCTAAAATTTTAAATAAATCCTGTTCTGGTATTGAGTCTCTCTTGAATTTTCTGATACTACGACGAGACTTAATTATTTCTAGTAAATCCATGTAATTACACCTATTTATATCACGTGTTAGGGAATTATTGTAAAAGAAAGAGGAATTCTTAGTATTTATCTCTTAAAGATTTTGAGCGTGGTTTCTTCAATTAATGTCTCATCCACAGAATAATATGCTATATCTCCTAGTTCGTCTACGAGTGCTATAATCATTTTCACGCCTTCATTTTTAGCCTCTTCAAATGCTCTAACTAAATCATTTAAATTAAAGGCTTTAGAGGCTTCTGCAATAGCTATAAATGCGAAAGGACGAGATTCTAGTGGAGAACTCCCTCGTGGATAAATTTCTATTGGTAATAAATTACTATTCCTCATTTTTGCTAAATAACCACGCGATCTAATGTCTTTATATACTATAAAGAAAGTCCATAAATCATACTTCGTTAGTTCATCCGAATAACGCTCTAATAATTCCTCTAATGATAGAATTCTGCTATCTTCTAAAACTACTGCTCTATTCTGATCAAGTAAATAAAGAACTTCCACAGGATGCAAATCTAAATAATCATCCCTAGGAATCCCAAAACCCGATGCATAAAAAGCGCGCCAATAGGGGTTCTCTCTCTTAATTGCTTTCATATTATTGTCTATTAGCCTAATTTTAAGCCTAGCTTCTTTAATCATAATCATCACCGTAATTCAGGCATGACATGTAGATGTCATTTCCTATTTATTCTTGTATTACCCTTGTTACATCATTAGGGAGGTGGTAAACTTGCATATTCGCGAACTTCAAGATGTATTAAAGAAATTTTTACGATATAATTCCTTTGCCGAAGAAGATGACGCTGAAAACTCCGATGATGACATGATTGAGGGAGCTAAATACCTCGTTGTTGATTTATTAGCAGAGGAAAATGCTAAATCAATCATAGTCGAAGCCCTGATACAATTATTGATGGCAGCTACTCTGTTAGGAATAGATCTTGAAGATGAAGTAAAGAAAACTATGCGGGAATATCTCCTCATGACCCACTGTAGTTAAAGTATATTTTTTATGACGTCCCATATAATTTTAAATATAGATGAGCCAAAAATTGGTGTCTTAAATGGGTGTTAAGTTAGGACCCATTATAAGAGAGCTTGGAATAGGTCAGGAAATAGATCCAACATATCTAGAGGGAAAACTCATCGCTATAGATGCCTTACCCACTATATATGAAATGCTTGCAACTATTCGAGATAGGAAAGGTGGTTACTTACATGATTCACAAGGTCGGATAACTTCTCATCTTGTAGGACTTTTTAATAGAACCGCAAGAATGCTCGCAGTGGGCATTAGACCCGTGTATGTGTTCGATGGCCCTGCTCATCCCCTTAAATTAAGAGAACTAGAGGAAAGAAAAGAAAGAAAAGAAATTGCCTTACAAAAATACGTTGAAGCATTAAGAAGGGGAGACTTTGAATCTGCAAAGAAATACGCAAAACAAGCAATGAGTGTCACCGACGAATTGGTCGCTAGTGCGAAACAACTACTCGAATGCTTTGGCATACCTATAGTCCAAGCACCACATGACGGTGAAGCCCAAGCTGCTTATCTAGTGATAAAGGGAGAATGCTTCGCAGTAGCCTCTCCCGACTATGATTCGTTTCTATTTGGAGCCTCGCGAGTAGTTCGGAATTTGAAAATGTCCCCGCAAAGAAAAGAAATTCCAACACTTTATGAGTTAGAGGAACTATTAAGTAAGCTTAACTTCACAAGAGAACAATTAGTTGACCTAGCTATTCTTCTAGGTACTGATTATAATCCTGGAGGATTTGAAGGAATAGGACCTAAAACAGCGCTTGAGCTTATTAAGAGATATGGAAGCATTGAGAAGCTTCTAGAGATCCGTAAAATTGTATGGAAATACCCTGTGCCTCTTGAAGAAATAAAGAGGATTTTCCTGAATCCTCCGGTTACTGATAATTATAAGTTAGAATTTAGAGAACCGGATATTGAAGGTATAAAGGAGCTTCTCGTTGAAGAGTATGAATTCTCGAAGGAGAGAGTTGAAAGAGAACTTGAGGATGTGATAAAGAGATTAGAAAGAGAAAAAAGAGGCGGCGTTCAGGCGTCGCTGGACATGTTCTTTGGGTGAATAAATTTAATCTTCCCATGGTGACTTATTTACCCGGACTTTTTTCAGTTGAGATAGTACATACTGACGAGTCTCATCTGGTGGTGGCAATTTTTTGATGATTTCTCCATTCTCTATAAATTTAACTAGTAACGGCTCTGCATTACTTATTGCTGGTTTTACTCCTTCCGGTAATACTTCATAGTAATATTTTCCATTTTTTTCGTATCTCCATACTTGTTTTACGCCATCAAGTTTCCCTCTCTTAGTTATTGGGATCCATCTTGAATTCTTATTAATAGCTACAATATCCATTGCAAAATCTATAAAAGGCGCATTAGCCACCGCAGAGCCTATCCCAAAACCATCCGCACCAGCTTCTATTAGCTCTTTAATACTGTCTTCATTTATGCCTCCCGAGAGAAAGATCTTAACATCGCTATATCCACGTTGTCTTAGCTTCCATTTGACTTCGCGTACAATCTCTGCAAAATTACCCTTTCTACTCCCCGGAGTATCTAATCTCACACCCCATATTCTATTAGGCCCTACAGCTTCGACTGCTTTTAAAGATTCTTCCACTTCATCCGAGAACGTATCAGCAAGCATAATTCTGGGGACATTATTGGGCATATACTTATCAAATGCCTTCCATCCTTCCGCATGATCTCCTTTCTCAAACTTATAGATGATGAGAAGCGCATGAGGCATCGTCCCTTTGGGCTCCTTACCTAGAATCTCAGCTCCTAATATACAAGATACAGCATTAAATCCGCCAATATAGGAGTAATAATCACAGAATGGGGCTATGGCGGGATGTGTTCTACGGGCTCCAAAATTTATTATAGGTACATTATCACCAGCTATTTTCCTTATTCTGGCCGCTTTTGTAGCATAGCCAGCCCCCGCGGCAAGGAAACCTAATATTGGCGTCTCGTAAATGGCAAAGGATGCATAGGGTCCTTTTATCATTAGAACCGGTAATCTATAGCCTCTTATATCCCTCGGCGGTATAATTGTTCCCTCAGGAATTGCATAAACATCTACGGGTAGCCCCTCTAAGAGCTTTAAGACATCTTTTAGCCCGCCAAAAACTATCCATTTGTAATTTTTAGGTGTTGAACTTATTGTAAACTCAGCAGCTACGACTACTTTATCTAATTTATCTCTTCTCAGTATTTCTACAGTTCTTATAAAATATACATCCGTTGCCTTGCCCTCTTTGATCTCTTCCGGTTTTGCTATCATAAATAATCTATCGTCATTGGGCATATTAGGCATGCAGATCACCAATTTCAACAGAACAGTAATCTAGGTATTTAAAAAGATGCTATGATGTCAAAAAATACCTCTATAGCCCCGCTTCTATGCAATTCTTACCTGCTTATCTCCTCACTAGAGGGGAGGAAATATATTTTCCTTCTAGCGTCCCTACTAAGGAGAACACTCTCCTTCACTAAGCCCTTCCTTACTAAGAGCGACAACGCATATCTAACGGTTCGGGCGGGAAGCATCGTTTTTCTTGCAATATCTGCTTGAGTTAACGGTCCTTCATACATAAGGATTTTGAGAACAAATTTAGCACTAGGTGGGAGATCTTGTATTTCAGATGCTTGTTGAACTTTTCTTAAAATTTTCTCATGTATTGATTTAGAACTCCCAAGTTTTATGAATTTAGCTGGGTTCTTCGCTTTCATCAGAACAATGTCTCCCCTTAATTTATGCCTTAATGCACCATCTACGATTATTTCGGGTATGAAACGACTCGAAACGTTTCTAACTTCGATAATCGCAGTATCCGGGATTATAAGGGGTCTTCTAGAAATATCAATCGAATTTACTGGGACTATCTCGAATACTCTCGCATTTGGCGATATATATACACCTCCCGCGGACATTGCATAGGCTGTACTCCCTATGGGTGTTGATACTATTAATCCATCACTGTAATCCCGCCACACAAATTCCTTATCTATCCATAGCTCATATTCCATTAGGCTAGCACTTTTAGAAGGAAAAATTGCAACTTCGTTTACTGCATGCGCCGAGAAATCCTCAGTAAAAATGCTAAGTTTTGTTATTTCCTGAATTGAAAATGCACCTTTGCTGACTTTGCCAAGAGCTTCTCGGAGATTATCTATTGTTGTCTCCGTTAAAAAACCAGGTTTCTCCGTTATATTTACACCTAAGACCGGCTTATTAATATCTGGGAATTCTCTAAAAAGTGATAAAACATCACCATCTTTTCCTACAACCATTATTAAGTCACATTCAACATCATCATTAT
>JAHKLF010000135.1 GCA_029856615.1 Candidatus Njordarchaeota archaeon | reverse complement strand
TTATGAGAACATCTCTAGGACCCAAAGGCATGGATAAAATGTTAGTAGACCAATTTGGAGATATAGTAATAACGAACGATGGAGCTACTATTCTAGATGAAATCGATATCGTGCATCCAGGGGCTAAATTTATTGCAAAAGTCGCTAAGTCACAAGATATTGAGGTTGGAGATGGAACAACAACTGCTGTTGTTCTTGCTGGCCAACTTTTAGCCGAAGCAGAGGATCTTTTGAAAGAGGACATACACCCAACAATAATAATCGATGGATATCAGAAAGCATTAAAGAAAGCTTTGGAAGTACTAGAGGAAATAGCGATTCCTATCGATGTCAAGAATAAAGAAATGGTAAAAGAAATAGCTAAAACTTCCGTAGCCAGCAAAGTTTTAGCTGGAGCAGCTGACCACTTTGCGGGGATGGCAATAAAGGCAGTAGAATCAGTAATGAAGGTTGAAAATGGTAAAATAAAGATTCCATTGGGAGATATTAAAATTGAGAAAAGAGAAGGAGGATCTCTAGAGGACTCAGAACTAATTGATGGGATAGTATTAGATAAGGAGGTCGTGCATCACAGAATGCCGAAGAAAATTGAAGATGCAAAGATCGCCTTAATCGCGTATGCATTGGAGCTCGAGAAGCCAGAATATGCGGATGTCAATGTAATGATGGATGCTGAAACAATAGATTCTCTCTTGAGATGGGAAAAAGAGAAACTAAAAGAAATGGCGGATAAGATAGTTCAAAGCGGGGCTAATGTAGTCTTTTGCCAGAAGGGAATTGATGACATCGTCCAACACTATCTCGCTAAGCATGGAATCATGGCTATTCGTAGAGTTAAAAAGAGTGACATGGAGAAGTTAGCGAAAGCTACTGGTGCAAAAATAATAATGAATGAGGATTTCCTCACACCGGAGGCTCTAGGATACGCTAAAGTAGTTGAAGAAAGAAAAGTTGGAGACGAGAACATGATTTTTGTAAGGGGATGTAAGAATCCAAAATCAGTGAGCATTCTCATAAGAGGGGGTACGAAATTAATCGTTGAAGAAGCTGAGAGATCATTAAATGACATGTTAAATACTGTGAGAAATATCTATTTAGAGCCAAAAGTGGTAGCAGCAGGCGGTGCACCTGAAGTAGAAATAGCGCTACGGCTTGAGAAATATGCTGATGAAGTTGGTGGAAAGGAGAGTCTAGCAATTAAAGCATTCGTGCGAGCTATAGAGAGCATCCCCGCTACTCTAATAGAAACCGCAGGTCTTGATGTAATAGACGTTCTTGAGGAGCTCCGTACTTATCATGCTAAGGGGGAATATCATTATGGTATAGATGTAATTGAGGGTAAGGTAAAGGATATGGCTAAGGCGGGAATATATGACCCAATAAGAGTTAAAAAGAATGCGCTAAAATCAGCAACAGAGGCTGCTTTAATGATACTCAGAATCGATGACATAATCGCCGCCAAAGAAGCATTTGAGGCAAAGAAAGAAGAAGGAAAGGGAGGACCTGAGGAAAAATTTGATTAAATTTTTACAATTCTATTCTTCCTTCTTGATTAATGCTACCAAAACCTATTTGACCATCAATGTATCCCATGCATAAATAGTATTTATTTTCAATCTTTATTGCATCTATTCGCCATACAGATTTATCAAATTTACATGAGTGTATTTCTTCTAACTCATTTTCGCTTAATCTAAAGCTATATAATCTCTTTCCAGCAGCTATTATAACAAACTTTTCTTCATTAAGAGAGATTATGCGAAAATCCTTAATCCAACCTGGAAGGAAGATCTTGTATTTTATACTTCCATCTATAGCATTAAATATAGCAAAAGTTGATGCATTTTTTCTAGATAAGTCATTCTCTCCATTTTGACAGCCTATTAAAATTTCTAGAGCGCCATCATTATCGATATCATGTGTCATTAGTCGACGCCACATTATGGTCTCGCGTATTCTTCGTGCCCATATTTTTTCCCCATTTAGTTTTCGTAAGGAAATTAGGCCCGTTTTTTCCGCCACAAATATGTGTTGAGTGTCGTTCAGAGGTATGATATCAATAAAAGATGGATTTGACTGAACATTAAATCTGTGAATCATTTTAACATCGGTAAAATCAGAGGACAAGGTATATACTGTAATATACTTAGTCAATGTCTCTGCAGTGATTGTGAAAGTACCATATGAAGATGAATATATTAAAGCATCCTTTGGGATTCCGTCAGATTTTATCTCTAATAGAATATTTACGTTTTGAGGATCTAAAAATAAGAATTTCTTCGGGGTTCCGATTACCAAAACATCCTTATTTTCAATGTCAAAAGCACGTAAGAATGTAATTTTCGTATGAGTATCACGATTTATATCTATTCTCCCAAGTTGTGTGAGGGACGAATTAAAAATATGTATGCAGCCTCTTCTTAATCCACCTCCAGCTATGATGTATTTAATCTTATCAATGGTCTTTTCATGAACAGGTATCGTAACTAATGCATCAATTTCTATCGGCGAATCAATTTTCCTCTTTTCAATGATTTCACCATCATGAGTCATAAGAATTAAGCATCTATCATAGCTACTTGCAAGTATTGCGGCATTATTGTTTTTTCGGAGAAGATATATATTAGATACGATATCATTGAATACTTTCCAGAGGACCATTTTCTTCACGGGCTTTAACTCTACTTTTATATATTTGATGCTTAATGTTTACCAAATTTAACTAAGTACTATTTAAGAGGGGGAAGTGAGATGGAAGTAATTAAAGAGGAGCCTCTCTCGCTATGGGAAGTGATTAAAGTACTTGAAAAACGAAGAGGTGACAAGGAATACTGGGATAAGACAGATCAAAGAAGAGTATATGAATATGCACAGAAAATTGTTAAGTTAGATCACGATGATGCAATGGAACTGCTTAAGATACTTACAAAGGATTTCGGCATTCCAAAAATAATTGCAGTTCAGATAGTCAATCTTCTCCCAGTTACGATAAATGAGTTGGAGCCTTTGTTTCAACTGGTAGTGGATGTGGTAAGTAAGGCCAGAATAGAGAAGAATCTAGCTGACTATATTCCGTATTTAGATCAATTAAAAGAGTTTGCTGAGAGACTGGAGAAAAAAGAGGAAAGAGAGAAACTAACAAAGAGATTACTCAATATCCTAAGGAAATATTGGAAAAAAGCAATAGAGAAACAGGAAGCTACGAGTGAAAAAAAGTAATAATATTAATGCGTTAGATGGTGACAAAAATTGAGGAGAATAATTAATCCAGATGAATTCTGGGAGATTTGGGATCAAATAATTACTGAAAATCGAGAGGGAACCGTCATAATAACTGAAGGAAAACACGATTTAAATGTTCTTAGGAAATTGCTAATCAAGGGAGTAATCATAACTTCGAGAACGCAGAATTTTTGGGAAACTATTGAGAGGATACTTAAATGGAGTAAAAGGGTGATCATACTAACCGATTTTGATGAAGAGGGCGAGAAGGAGGCAGAAAAATTAACCCATGTACTAAGACAACTAGGAATTGAGGTATTAGATTCTGTGAGAAGGGGATTGAAGAGAGCATTAAAATCAATTAGAAGAATAGAAGAGCTAGATAAGTATGTACATTTCCTCATGGAAAATAAACCTTTTAAGTATGTAGAAGAAGAGTTTGTCAGAAAGGGGATTATTCTTCATAATGTTCCGTGAGATCCTGGATCATCATCCGCGGTGATTATATAATTTCATTTAGTATCTCCCTAGGTACTCTAGTTTTATCACCTAATATACTAAGTAATTCTTCACGATCATTATCTACTTCTTTTAATTCGCTGATTGCTTCTTGAATTTTCTTCACATTTACAATTTTGATATTTACTGGTATTACTATGATATGGTCTTCCTTGTCACCATAAATGATTTTCAAAAATGATCGTACTTCTTCGTAATATTTATCAGTGGGGCTTCTTATTTTAATATCAAAATCGATGCTTGTCTTTGATTTAATAATAATCTGCTCATCTTGTGGCTTTAATGGCTCTTTTGAAATAACTCTAACTTTTATTTTCTTTCTCGACCTATTTTGTAAAGAAAGAATAAGGTTATCTTGGGGGGCGTAATACTTTTTAAGGGATATATTCGCTGAAATAGCGCTATCTATCACTACTAACGGAGAAATCTTTGTCTTTCGACGAAGATTTCCTTTTAGAAGAAGTATTTCTATAGGGACACGATAGATCCCGGTTCTTTTAGCTGAAACATGAAGTACTCTTTCTTCTTTATTGTAAATGCTAATTACTTCTGCTTTAGGCGCGACTTTTCTTGCTTCAGAGAAAGCGCCCTTTAACTCTATAAGATCCTCATCGTGAATACAGATTGCCCTAGTCTCGGGAAACAGCTTATCAGACGCTACTATAACCTCATTACTAACTAGAGATTTATTTCCTCTTACAAGTTTAACTTTGTATTTTCCATACTTATTAGCTATTGCTTCATATTTTACAAGCATGATATTCTTCTTCCTTACTAGTCGGGGGCCTTTAATCATTTTCTTGATGCGTAAACCATCACTGACCCTTATTTTATCTCCTGATATCATTGCCGTTAAGATACTAAACTGAGTTTTCTCTCTAACAATTTTAGGCATATTAATTCTTGGTACGCATATTAGAGCTGAGATTTTTTCACGCGACGTACGTAGGATTATATCACTATCACCATATCCAAGGATATTTCCTGATGATAAGCCTAGGGATGCGTTATAGGAATCGCTTATATAGAGTAACTTGCCGTTCCCTCTCACTATGATGAAATTGTTTTTTAAATCGTCTGTTATCGCTAAAATTTCGTCTTTGCCATCTCCATCGATATCTTTGCAGAGAATGTGCAGAACATTTGATTTCATCTTAATTGTTGATT
>JAHKLF010000134.1 GCA_029856615.1 Candidatus Njordarchaeota archaeon | reverse complement strand
GGAGTGATCTAATGTGAATGTGGTACAAAATTTTGCCGTGGCATGCTGGACATACCAAACACGAGTAATGAGGCTCCAAAATTTTCTCGGGCATCCCTTACTTAACAACACAATTATAGGATGGCCTCTCATGTTAAGAAAAGATTAAGAAGCATACGGCTTTAAAGGAGTACAGCATTTTGAGAGAATGTTTATTGATTAAACGATTAGTAATTTCTTAAATAAAAAGTAATTTAAGGGAGTTAAATTTAGGTAGTTTCAATACTCTCAAAAAGATCTTTTCTTCGGATTACTCTACGCTTGAAGTACTCTTTTACTTCCTCATAGTATTTCAATAATTCTGGAGTCAAGCTTGCGTGAATTCTTTCCATAGCTCGCTGGAAATCGGCCGTAGTTACATATTTTGTATTAATGTCACGTCTTAGAGCATTCATAGCGGCCTCTCGTACTAACGCCGCTAAATCGGCGCCAGAATATCCTTCAGTCAATTTAGCGATCTTTGCTAGATCTACATCGGGAGCTAAAGGCATTTTCTTTGTGTGTATTTTTAGAATTGATAGACGAGCTTTATAATCAGGAGCAGGTACATATATCAACCTATCAAATCGTCCAGGGCGTAGAAGAGCAGGGTCCAGTAGATCTGGTCTATTAGTGGCAGCGATGACTACGACGTCGCCTCGGGATTGAAGTCCATCCATCTCGGTTAATAACTGAGAAATTACTCTTTCACTCACGCCACTGTCTCCCACATAGATACCTCTACGCGGAGCTAAGGCATCGATTTCATCAAAGAATATAATCGTCGGAGCAGATTGTCGGGCTTTTCGAAAGACTTCCCTTACAGCTCTTTCACTTTCTCCTACCCACTTGCTTAGTAGTTCTGGGCCTTTGACAGCAATGAAATTAGCCTCGCTTTCCGTTGCTACAGCTTTTGCTAATAATGTTTTCCCGCATCCAGGTGGCCCATAAAGCAATACACCCTTAGGGGGATCGATTCCCATACGGCTGAATACTTCTGGATACTTTAATGGCCATTCCACAACTTCTCTTAATTGTTGCTTGACCTCCTCTAAGCCTCCAATATCACTCCATCTAACATTAGGTATTTCGACATAAATTTCCCTAAGCGCACTCGGTCTTATCTCTTTAAGAGCTTCCATAAAGTCTTTCATGGATACCTTGAGATTCTGTAACATTTCTTCAGGTACTGGTTCTGGCGAATCAATGTTAACATTATATTCCTTTAGAAATCGTCGCAGTGCATGCATAGCTGCTTCTCTTACTAATGCTGCTAAATCAGCTCCAACAAATCCATGCGTCATTTCCGCGAGTTTTTTAAGATCGACATCCTTATCAAGCGGGACTCCGCGTGCATGTATTTGGAGAATTTCATATCTTCCCTGTATATTAGGAACTCCTATCTCTATCTCTCTGTCAAAGCGACCAGGTCTACGAAGAGCAGGATCTAATGCATTAATTCTGTTCGTTGCTCCGATGACAATTATGCTTTCTCGAGGTTCTAGACCATCCATCAAGGCTAAAAGTTGCGAAACAACGCGTTTTTCCACGTCTCCCGTAACCTCTGACCTCTTTGGAGCGATAGCATCTATCTCATCGATAAAGATTATTGCTGGAGCGTGTTTTTTAGCTTCCTCAAATAATCTTCGTAATCTTTCCTCGGATTCACCATAATACTTGCTCATAATTTCGGGACCCGTTATGGAGATGAAATAAGCATCTGTTTCATTTGCGACAGCTCTAGCTAGAAGAGTCTTTCCAGTACCCGGAGGACCATATAATAAGATTCCCTTTGGTGGATCAAGATTTAATCTTCTGAAAAGTTCTGGATGCTTTAATGGTAACTCAACGAGTTCCCGGATTTTTTGTATAGCGTCACGCAGTCCACCAATATCTGCGTAAGTGACACCTACTCGTCTCTCTTTTCCAGCAACACGCCTTTCGAAATCAACTATAGTGTCTTCCGCGATTATTACAACTCCTTTAGGCTCAGTTGAGACAATTACATAAGGGGCTCTTTTACCAAGTGCTGTGAGGTACACTATATTTCCTTCTACAACAGGTATATTGCGTAGAGAGAGTTTTATTTCTCTACTAATATCAAATAAAGCGGGCACTGAGAAGTGAAACAATGGGGCAATGATCACGCGGCGTGCTCTGCTTGTTTTAGGTTTAAAGACATATACATAATCATTAACATTAACTCCAGCATTTTCGCGAGTAAATTTATCTAGTCGGATAAAATTCTCATCTTCTTCTGCTTTTCCACTTCTATCTGGCCAAGCATAAGCGGCAGTAATTTTTTTGCCTTGTATAGCTATAACTTCGCCAGTTACTATTCCTAGCTCATCCATTTTTGATTTAGGTAATCTAGCTCGGTATCTTCCAATGTCCCTTGGAGACGCTTCTAACACGCGGAGTCTTAGTTTCTTAGTCCTCTGATCTTCAAAGTGAAACATGACTATATCACCAATATTTGTATCAAGATTCCTAAATGATTAATATTATTATCTTCTAACGCAAAGAGTTTTAGAGTATTTTTCATCAATTGAAACTTAAACATCAATGCAAAAGAATGTATTTTAAAGTTTGTCAGTTTTCGACAGGAGAGAAAAATGCGAAAAATATGCGGATTGAGTATCATAATACTACTCATAATAAGCACGATAGTGGGCGTGAACAATATTATATTAGTTGGAAAAACGAAGAGGTCATCAGCAGAAATGTTTTACGAGGCTATGAGTATATTAAACAAGAAAAAAGAAATGGAGTCGGTGTTGGCACTAAATGAAAGTAAAACGAATGCGCTAAATTTTGAGAACTTAGTTAAATACCTTAAGGAGCTCATCGGAGACTATGGTGAATTTCCATTAAAAGAGGGCGGGGATGGTTATGTCAACGCTACTTATTTTGGGATACTTTCTCTGTACTTATTAGGACACATTGAGGAATCATCCGAGAAAAGGAAATTGTCTCAATTTATGGCCTTACTTTATGACAATACGACGGGAGGATTTAGAGACTGGCTGGGAGGAGAAATAAGTATCAAATCAACAGCACTTGCACTATTAATAATGAGCATTGCACATATTAAATTTGATGAATTTAATGCAACAAAAACGGAGGAATTCATACTAAATAGGACTGACGAAACTGGTATAAGAGAGGTTTATAGTCATAAAGCTGATCTGGTAACAACAGCAATGGGAATAATTGCTCTTAAGCTCTTGAATTCTACTAATGCTAATTTTGAATCCCTTTTAGATGTACTAATGAACTATTATGATGAAACCAGAGGGTTTTTTGATCAATCAGTACACGAATCAGAGATACTTCAGCAATATTATACCATCAAAGCAATATGGTATGCTGACCCGAATAGACTGAATGACCAAATTAAGAGTGATCTTGTTAACATCTTTCTAAATAATTACAAATATAATGGAAATGATACTAATCTGCTTGGAGGCTTTGGTTCTAATCCTAATACACCGTCGGTATTTGAAACCGGTATTTCCTTAGAGATTCTAAGATTATTAGGGTTCTTAAATGAAACAATATTCAATGAGTCTATAATTTTCGTAAACAACAGTCAAGCGACATTTGGAGCTATAAAAGAGAACCCCTCATCAAGCAAATATGATGTATTCCAAGCTGCAGGGGCATTACTCACATATTATGCAACAGAGAAAATAGAGAATTTAATAGAGGTATCCCATACTATAATTCCTTCAGAGCAGGTACCAATTGATTATGAGAACATGCAAATAAGAATTAGGTTAAATATACTTCGGGAGGATATAGACTTTTTTGACGTCAGGTACACCATAATTGAAAAGAAAATTAGTGGGAGCTTAGCATTTGACAATATCTCTACATATTATACGAATCTAAAACCGAGTGAGATTGGGTTTGGTAATTTCACTGTCGAAATAATAGCGAAACCTGAAATATACGGATTAGTAGGAACCAAGAAACAATATTATCTTTCGTTTAGAGTTGGGTATAAAATTGACTTAAGAATCAATGCTACTGAAATAAAACCAAGCCAAAGTATATCTATAGCCTTAAATGTAACATACGGAAATGGTACTTCTATAACAAATGGTTTCCTAATAATCGTGATATCACGTGCTTCTAATATCTATCTAAAGCGCGCCTATGAATTAAATGGATCCATCGAAACTACTTGGAATACATCTATAGATATACCATTAGGTTATTATGAAGTACTAGCTTTTGTGAACGATTCGCACGGGTATAATCACACAAGGGCTGTTTCATCTGTCAAAATAATTGATGAATTAAAATACGAAATATTAGAAAAACCGCTAAAGGAATATTACTTGGGCTCAGAAGTGTCAGTAACAATAGAGGCTCGATATAATTATAGTAATGCACTAGTTCCCCCAGTAGCTATTCTTAACGCGACATATGAATATCGAGAGGGGGGAATTTATTTCGCAGGAAACGCCACATGGATCTCTGATGGGACAATTAAAATTAATGCACAAATCCCTCCAAGGCTTCCAGATAAGAAGGATATAGTAGCAATGTTGCGGTTCATATGGGAGTCAGATATAAAGCATGAGTATGAGCTATTTAGACTGAACATTTCGGTAAAAGACCTACTAGCGGAGGTATATCATTACGATGAAAAGGTAGCTTACGGTGATTATATCAATATATCAATTAGATTGATTTCTAATAATACGGGAGTATTGATCGAGAATGCTTCTCTTTACGCCAAGATAATAAATACTACTGAGGGAGAAAACGCGACATTGCAAATGTTAAGGCTTTGGTACAATGAGACATCAAAGGTATATCATGCCAATAATACAATAGATCCAAATATACCGTCTGGTACTTATACTACTAATATTAAGCTATATCTACCCTTTAATAAATCAGAGATAACTATTCATACGCAGCCTGAGCAACTTTTAATAGAGATAATAGGAACTCTTAAGATTACGAGCTGGAGTACTCCTCAGAAAAT
>JAHKLF010000133.1 GCA_029856615.1 Candidatus Njordarchaeota archaeon | reverse complement strand
AATCTTTTTGGTAGCATTGGAAGGCGCCGTTGTCGCATTCTAGTTGTATTACTATATTTAATTTATGAGTCTAAATGAATCTAACGGAGTCCACCATATGGTGAGAAAGTCGGAGTCTATGTCACGCACTCCAGATAAATGAAGAAAATATTTTTAAATGGGCAACTCTTTTATGATCTCGCCGTTTTCACGTAATATTCTCACTTTTAATAGTGGTCCCCGATTTATTGCATGTGCTGAGCATGCCAGGCACGGATCGTATGCTCTGAACGCTACTTCTATCAAGTTTAGGATTTCATCATTTACTTTTCCGTTCTTAATCGTTTTTTGGGCAACCTTCCTTATTTCGTAATTTATTGGAAGATTGTTCTGTGTTGTTGGAATAATTATATTGACCCTTTTGGTTATTAGGTTTTCATCTGTCTCGTAGTGATGGAAAAGGATACCCCTTGGAGCTTCTGCGATTCCTACTCCTCTATAAGTTGGTTCTCCATCATAGTTGATTATATCTTTACTAAGTATTTCCTCATCCTTAAGTAACTCTAGCATTCTTTCAGCTGCATATAAGATCTCTATCAACCTAGCATAGTGATAAAACATCGAGTAATGACATGGATGACCACCTAATTCCTTGAATCGCTCAAATGCTTCTTGAGCTCTATCGGTAGCTAATTTATCCGATACATTAAGCCTAGCCAATGGACCTACTCTATACATTCCGCTATTGATACCATCTGAAAAACCTTTCCAACCAATTTTCTTTAAATATGGAAACTTGGTATATGACCATCTCATAACTTTTTCTGCAATATAATTTGCATATTCATCATTTGGGAACTTAGCTACCTCATTGCCCTTAGGATCAACTACCCTAACCATACCATCGTAGAAATTCATTCGATTGTAATTATCTACCATCCCCATATAATATGTTTCAGCATAGTAAAGATCGCTAAGAATTAGATCCTTGTATTTATTTAATATTTCTTTCTCGAATTTCTCAATCCAATTCAACGAGAATTTAATCAATTCCTTAGCATATTCTGTGAATTCTTTAACATCTTTTTCGCTCAGAGGTTTACTAACTCCTCCTGGAACGTTGCAAACTGGATGAATAGCCTTTCCACCAATAGTATCCGTTACTTTAACAGCATAACTTCTATGCCTAACGATATCTTTTACTAAGTCGGGATTTTTCTTGAATAATCCTATAACATTCCTTTCTTCTTTGGGAGCTCCAGGACCTGCAAGAAAATCAGGTGCGGCTAAATAGAAGAAATGAAGACTATGACTGTCAATTATATGCGCGCAATAAGCTAATTCCCGGATCTTTTTTGCTGCTGGACTAGGTTCTCTTCCATATATCTGGTCTACAGCCTTTCCCGAAGCCATGTGATGTGCCCACGGGCAAACACCACATATCCGGGTTACGATTCTAGGTAACTCCTCTACTGGTCTGCCAATGCAGAATTTTTCGAATCCTTTGAATTCTATGATATGATAATAAGCATCTTTTACATTGCCTTGATCATCAAGAATAATTGATATTACTCCCTCTCCTTCTAACCTAGTTATGGGGTTAATTCGTATCAATTTCATTCCGTTCTCCCCTCCTTTATTTCCCTCATTATCCTTTTTAGGAGACTTATCCCAAGCGTAAATCGATATGCATAGCCAATAGGATCATCGATCTCTTCCACAATTTTGATCAATTCTTCGTCAGATAACGTCTTTTCTTGATCTAATTTGAATAATGGAGCAAAAGCGCTCGCGAATTTTCCACCTGGATCTATAACATCCGAAGTAGGACCAAAACATCCTCTACAGGGCATATTTGCCTTTATGCACGGAAGCCCACAACCGTCTCTGGTAATAGGTCCTAAACAGATAACCCCCTGAGCTAAGAAGCATAAATCTTGTTGTATCGGTTCACGACCAATTCTCCTAAATCTGTCAATCGATATTTTTTCGGGTTTTATTCTAGGACAAGAATTGCATAATGGGGTGTCCTTCGCTAAGACCAATGGTATCTCGGGTATTTGGCGAGTTTGTATATAATCGGATATTACCTTGATAAGCATGTCTAGAACTATTTCTCTAGGCGGACACCCAGGAGCGTATATATCTACTCTTGCAAAATCATTTAGTGGTCTGGCGTGGTCCGTTAATGGTGTTATAGATAGATCTAATCCATTTATTTCATATTTCTGCCCTGGTATTTCTTTCTCCGTGTTGTCCGTTGTAATTAGTTCATTGGACAAATAGACATGCTCCAGAAGTTCTTCGGGGTCAAAAAGATTACCAAGTGAAAAAATTCCTCCAAAGCATGCACAAGCCCCGTAAGCTACTAATATTTTAGCTTTTTCACGCGCAAGTTTGAGTTTTTCTTCGTGCTCTTTTAATCTAATAGAACCTATGAATAACGCTATATCGATGCTTTCTAAATTTTCTAGATCCTCTATTTTAAAGTCCGCCACTGTGGGCCAAAAAACAATATCAACAAAATTTGTTAACTCCAGCAATTTTTCATTCAAATTTGCTAGACTGACATCACATCCTCCACAACTCGCTGCGGGAATTATTGCTATTTTTATTTTTTTCTCGTTCATTTTTCTCTCCTCCTCAAAGGACCTAATTTCCTAATTTTTTCAGTAAAATCTCTAGCGACTTCGACAAATTTTTGTGCTTCTGTGGCGGATATCCATTCTAATCGAACTCTCTCTGGATTTATTCCATATTGCTTGAGCATTTTTCGGATCAGAGCAAAACGCTTGAGCGCTTTAAAATTACCCGCAACGTAATGGCAATCAGCAGGAGTGTGGCAACCACCAATTAAAACTCCATCAGCACCATTTACGAATGCTAATAATATTAATTGTGGATCTACTCTTCCCGAACAAGGAACTGTTATTGAAGTTATATTTGGTGGATACTCTAGCCTAGATACGCCAGCTAAATCCGCGCCTGCTGATGCACACCATTTACAAAGAAATGCTACTATTAATGGTTCCCATTTACTTTCTCCGTCCGCCATATCATCACCTCACGCGTAATTATTTCTTTTCAACAAAAGAATTGTAAAGAATCTGTATACGGAGTGCGCAAATCTAGAGAATGGAGCCATAATTATGAGAATGGCTACGGATATTAAGTGAATTACATAGAAGTAATAAACCCATGGGATTAGGGATAATGCTCTTCCAGCAAGCGTTAGAAGACCAGATATGTCTGCGATGGCTAGAAGTACAACGAAGTACCAGTCACTAAAGTGATTCTCAAACGTAAGTCCTACCACTTTTCTGTAAATCATTATCATTAAGCCTATTAAGAGCGCAATACCTGAAATCATACCTATAAACGATATTAGTTGAAGAGAGAGACTTTCGATGAATTCCCATAACGATGCTGTAGATACCTTGTTTAGATCGGGGATTATCGGGGGGTAATAACTGAAATCCTTATTGAATAGGAATGATAGAAAAGTGGCTAGGCCTAGACCCAGGAAACCCCACAAGATTAAAAAGTGGGCTACCCATCTATGCTTACTTCCACAATACAGATGCCTTTTCTGAGTCACTATTTCATCTATAAGTGTTCCAATGATCGCACTTATCCAATTGCGTTTTTTCGTTTGTTGCGTGAAATAATTTCTCATCAATTTCCATTGCGTGTAAAGACCATTTATCAACATGACACCAATGTAAGCTCCTAGCAATAATCCAAAATCATGTATGTATTCTGGAGGTAGAAAAGCGGCTAAATCAACCGCGTTCAGATCCATCACACCGTAACCTAGAGCTAATACGGTTGCAATGAGTAACGAAAAGACTATAGCCAAAAGAATGTTAATACCTATTAAAGCGCTGAGAGAGGTCATCATTTTCTCTGTAAACCAATATAAGGGGCCCGAATATCTCGCTATAGCGTATTTCTTGATAGCGCGTATGATAACATTTGGGTTTGCTTGTCTAGGACATAGTGTGCTACAGTCTTCACACTCATAACAAAGCCATGCTTCTGGTGCTGCTGAAACTATATCTTCTGCTCCTATTACAGCGTATCTTATAAGTTTTCTTGGTATTATCGAATCAAACTTATAAGAAAATGGGCACGTTGCTGTACAATTTCCGCAGTTAAAGCACAGATTAATTTTATTTGCTCCGTAAGACTTTATTTTTCTTATGAAGTTTGGATTAACCTGAATACTCATAACACTCACCTACCTTTTTCTACGATAAAGAACGTAATTTCCTTCTACACCAGCTTCAACAATTCTTTTAGCTATTTTGAGAGAAATGACGTACCACAACGTTTTCTCTGTCGGTAGCCCTATTTCCTTAGCTAATTCGGGAATCGTTTTTGGTTTTTCTAATGCGCGTAGGATTTTTCCTTTTACCTCTGTGTCGATTTTTATTCTATTTCTAATTTCATTTATCTTAGTTTCCTTCATGAGAATGCACCACCTTTAACATCTCGCCGAGGTGTATAAGCATCGAAGAAAGTTGTTTAGTTTTATATCCCCTCAGATCTATGGCTCCAGAAGGACATGAGGACGCGCAGACTCCGCATCCCTGACAAAGTGCTGGCGTTACCTGGGAAACTCTTCTTGTTGTTCCTTTCTCCTCCTTAGTAACTATTTCAATTGCTTCAAATGGGCATACATATGAGCATATACCGCATCCACCACATTTTTCCTCATTAACAACGGCTATGTAAGGTTCTAGTTCGATCTCTCCGCGAGCTAGTGTTTGTGCAGCTTTCACAGCCGCCGCTGATGCTGATAATAACGTCTCTAGGATATTCTTTGGACCTTGAACAGTTCCCGCAAAGAAGATTCCCGGGGACAATGATTCAACGGGTTTAAGCTTTGGATGAGCTTCTAATGCAAATCTGTCTTCTCCCAATGGAAATCTAAGTATTTCAGAAAGTTTTTTGAGGTCCCTTCCTGGTTCCATACCAACGCTTAGAACGATCAGATCTGCGGGAATGATTATTTCTTGATGAAAAGTCATGACATCTTT
>JAHKLF010000132.1 GCA_029856615.1 Candidatus Njordarchaeota archaeon | reverse complement strand
TCCAAAATGCTCGAGCCAATTTAATAATTTCTCAAAACTAATCTCTCTTTCCTCATTCACAGGCTCGCTTGAACTCAGTATGTATATACTGCCACTAGGAGGTTTTAACTTCTTAATATCTGATGCGCCTCCAAACATTACGGTGAAAATGTATTTCTCCGGATCTTTTTTGATTTCACTAAGGGAGACAAATTTCTCCTCGGGAAATCTTGAAAATAATTCCTTCTCCCATGCGTATTTTATTTTTCTTTCCTCCTTATATATCAGGATATCATCTCTATGGAGATCAATTCCTTTTACTCTAATTCCTGGACTATTAAGTACTGATTCTAGAATAAGAAATCTCTTAGCGTCAATTACTAGTTTTCTACCAGTTATCCTTGCTACTCTATAAAATGTTACAAATCTATCTAAATCAGATCGACTAAAGTCCGCTATAATTAATCTGTCAGATAGTTCTACAACGGTCCTAATTTTATCTTCAACCTCTCTCTCATTTAATAATTCAGAATAATGAGCATGCGTAGCTTCTGTGATTAGAGCCTTAATATTTAGTTCCTCGAGCCTCCTTATGAAATCTTCACTTAAATTACTTTGTGGTCCGTGCTTCCTAAAATCACCTGTGTAGGCTATAACCCCTATGCTTGTATGTATTATGAACCCATATGCCCCCGGAATACTGTGATCTACATGAATAGGTTCTATGAGGATATCTCCCCTTTCGCCGCTGATTATGATCTCATCCTTTGTTTTAAAAGTATTAAAGATTAACCCCTTATAGAATAATTCCGGTGTGGCTATTCTGGAAATTAGCTTTATACTTGTGAGGAGTATATTTCTTGCCGCCTCTCCAATATAGATTGGTATTTTTCTGTTAAGAAGAGAAATATGTCCATAATGGTCAAGATGAGCGTGGGAGATAAAAACGGCGTCAACCGGCGGCTTAACCTCTTTCGAGAAATCGAAGTCTTTGTCTTTATAACTCGCCTTGGTGTATAGCCCAGTAATGCGCGGGACGGCTCCAATGTCGATTAGTTCCTGAATACTCTCCGGATAAGTAAACGGGAATTCATAGAATTTCCTAGCTAATTCGAAGCTCTTTCCAAAGTCTAAGAATATATTTGCTTCATATCCCTTATCTTTTAGTAGTATTTTATTGCCTCCTACTTCTCCAACACCGCCATAAAATACTATACTAACCTCGTTTCTTACCATTCTTTAGTCACATCCTCTTTGATTAGGCTTTACAATTGCGCTAAAATTACATTATGAGATATTCTCATTTAAAGAATTTCTTTATGGTTTCAACTATCTCCTCGTTAGATATAAAGATGCGAAATCTCCTCCAATTTTGAGGAAAATATCTCCAATATCCGTACTCAACATATCTTCTATCGAGAATAAATACTATTCCGCGATCTTTCTCGTCCCGAATTAATCTTCCCCCAGCTTGTAATGCTTTTCTGATCGCTGGCGCTATAATCGCTAGGAATCTTCCAATCTTCCCTCCGAACTTTTTAGAATAATACGCCTCTTGCGCCCTTGTAACATCATTATACTCCGGAAAAGGCAGACCAACTAAAACAATGATTCCTAATACAGTTTCTCTCTCAATTCTGTAATCTATCCCCTCCATTAATTTTCCTCCAGCGACGCTGAAAATTATTACGTTCCGAGAAGTCTTTAATCGATCAAGAACATACTCGATTTCTGTCTCCCTGGTTTCAATTATTATTTCCCTCTCTCTAATATCCGCCTTTAATCCAATCTTCTTCAATAATTCATAACTTGGAAACACAACTAAGATTGCTTTATTTCTGGGTGCTGCCGCACATATTATTTTCAATCTCGCCGCTAATCTAGAATACATTTTCTCATTTCGCTCTGAATACTTTGTTGTGCATAATTTATCTACTACTATGTGGAAAGCGTCTTCCGGAAAAGGAGAAGGAAGTATTAACTCTCGGACTTTGTTTCTTAACTCTGCTTCACCAAGTCCTAAAATTGTCCGATAATATTCTATAGGAAATAAACTCCCAGACATAAGAATTGCTGCTCCAATCTCTCCGAAAATATTAACTGCCTCAAATGATGGATCCAGCAATTGGAGGGTTAGGACATAGTACTTCTTACCATCTTCGGTTTTACTACTTTCTATTGTTGTAATGAACTCGTCCGCCATGTATAGTGTTCTTAGATAATCTAAGAATTCCGCAATCCAGAAAAGTCTCGATGAAATATCTAGTCCTTTACTGATATATTGTTCACCACGTTCTTTTATTGAAAGTATATCATCTTTGGAAAACATGTTTACTAGAGAAGAAACATCGATTAATCTAGGCCTTCCATCTACTTCTCCGGATAATATACGATTAGCTACTTCTAAAAACTCTCTCTGAAAACTCGTTAATAAATTGAAAATGTAATTAGAACTGTCTAATCCTAGTCTTCTAAGCTCTCTTAAGCCCCCCTCAATTGTTAGTGTTGATAAATTTAAACTTAAAGCACTAATTATGAAATCCGGTAGATTATGAGCCTCATCTATTACGAGCCAAATGTCATGAAGTGTCACTCCTAGGCTGGATAAAAACTTCTCTCTTATATCCGGTCTAAATATATAACCATAGCTACCTATTACAATATCCGCTTCGTGAGCTAGATACCTAGCTACCTCATAAGCGCAAACATTGAGGGATATTGATACTTTCAAAATATTACGCCAAGACGCCCCCTTGGTTTTCGCTTCCTCTGCAGCATTGATTAGAGAGGTGGTTGGAACTCCGCTCCTGTAGCAATTATTATAATACGGGCAACGCCCTTGTTTTTTCAGGGAATCGCATACCCTTAGAAAAATTGTGTACGGCAATTTACCTATTCTCGCGCTTTTACGCGCTATTAAACACATATCTTTTTTAGATCGAAATACCACATAGGAAAAATTAAGGTTATCTTTAACATGTTGTCTTATCCTTTCTAGCTCCTCTATGTAGATTTGTGCTTGGCTTTTTGTTCTCGTCAAAACTACGAGTTTTTCCCTCCCATTTCTCATAGATATAAAATATGCTGTTAATGCGGCTATTGTTTTACCAATTCCCGTAGGTGCGTGAAGAAACCCGATTGCTCCCTCCTTAAAAACATCGCTGATAAATTTTATTGCGTCTAATTGCCCTCTTCTCAGTGTCTCGTAAGGGAAAATACTCCTCAAATTTTCTTCCATCAGAATGTCCTCTGACTTTCATGGTTGTGAGACGCCACTATTGTGCAATTTATTTTATTCTAATAATATAGAAGAAAGAAAAAATCTAATCTAAAATTAATTAAAAATTAGTCTTATTTTGATTGTTCCTTCATTACCACAAGTGTAATTGTGTCCTTTACGCCTTCTAGACCCCTTAAGAAGGTAATTACGACTTCTTCTAATTCCTTCTCGGAAGCTATCTCGGCTTCGACTACCATGTCATACGGGCCTAATACCTCTAATACCCTCTTTATTTTTTCATGTTCGATTACTTTCGAAAAAACTTCATCCTCTTTTCCACTTTCCACTTTCATTAAAATAAAAGCACGCATAGAATTCCCTCTTAATAATTTTCTTTCTAACAAATTCTAGTAACTTTGAATAAAAAAATTGCGTTCACTGAACTCTTTAAAAATCGTAAATATTAAGGTAAGATTATACTCAACGCAATTTGTAAAAGATTGCATACTTTATGAATCTTCAAGATTTTTAAACAGATTCAGGGATTAAAATGGTTGAGAAAGATCTGGTCCTGCCCAAATATGAGATAGGAATTTTCCGCGTATTGCCAACACTCCTTCAAACTTCACTTAAGATAGATATCCCTGAACCTTATAGTGAATTTTCATTTACAGATAAGAGATACACGAAATTATTTGATGAAGCCGACATATCAGTCATAGTGATTTTGGATTCTTTATGCATGAAAAATCTTGATGGCTTTATAAGAGATTCTTGGAAAAAACTTAATTCCCCCATTTTGTCCTCAATTGTTCCCACGACGACTGCTAATGCTATTGGGTCAATTTATATAGGATTGCCCCCCGAAGAAAGTGGTCTAATAGCCCAACGATTTTATTTATCGGAAATTGGTAATTATATAGATGCGCTTTCTGGAAAAGTTCCCGGTGTAGGAGAAAGTGATTCGCTAGGTCGTGCTGGTGTAAGATTAAGTAGTTTACTATGGAAACGATCCATCCTAGAAAGCATTGCATCTAATGACTTTCTAGTAGTGGACTTATTACCTAAAAAATTATCTGGTGGATTACAGAGATTCTATGAAGAGGGTATCTTTAAGCTACACTATGCAACCGAACTAGATGGTGCTTTTGAGGTAATTGAAGTAGTTAGGAAGATGATTGATAAAAAACTATCAGGATTAATTTTTGTTTATTATCCCGAATTGGATACCATGAGCCATCTATATGGATATCAAGATTTTCGATGGTCCATGCAATTGAGAAGAATAAACGAAACTCTTAGCTTTCTCCATGATCAATTAAATAACATAGCTAAGGAGACTAACAAACGTATTAGCATGCTGATAATTAGTGATCATGGTCACGTAAATATTTCAGAAAATCTGGCCATAAATGAAGAAGATTGGAAAACCATTGCTGAGGAATTCGGATTAGCAGCCTATATGTCGTCAGCAAGATTTGCATTCATTTATCTTCGAACACCAGACGCCGTTGAAAACATTGATCTTGAAAGACTTTCTGAGGCTTTATTTAACAATAAGGCTTATATTTTTACAATAGATGAAGCCATTAAAATGCGTTTTTGGCCTCTTTTAAACGATGAAAATATTGATTTATTCATGAGTAGAGCAGGTGATTTGGTGGTCGTATATAAGTATGGCATTGAGGCATACATGCAAAAGCGAAGTGAAGAACCAATAATTGATGATGTAGGCTGGGAATATAGAAAAAATAGAGGATCTCATGGTGGATTAACGGAGGAAGAAATGTTCATACCATTTGTTATATTCAATCTGCCCGAATA
>JAHKLF010000131.1 GCA_029856615.1 Candidatus Njordarchaeota archaeon | reverse complement strand
CCAAAGATATTATCTAGAGTTGCTTGCACGGATGGTTTCTAAAGCTGATAAAATATATCTAATAGGATCAGGGTCTTCGTACTATGCATGTATGTTGAGCGCTTATTTGCTCAGAGAATTAGCGGGAATAGGTGCGAGCGTCATAGAAGCCACAGAATTTCCCTATTATGCATTAAAGGATGTTACTCCTGGAACGGTTGTAATTGCCCTATCACAGTCTGGAAAAACAACTGATGTTCTACGGGCTGTCACAAAAGCTAAAATGTACGGTGCATCAATTATAGGAATAATCAACGCTATAGGTTCTCCTCTGATGTACGCCTCTAACATCTATTTACCAATAGGAGTTGGGCCTGAACGCGCCGTCCCTGCAACCAAGTCATTTCTTGGCCAAGTAATGACGATGTATAAGGTAGCATTAAAAATAGCAGAGATGCAGGAAACGATGAACCATTCGGAGCTTAATAATCTAAGAAGGCAACTGCATGCATTACCTAATGTAATAAAAAAATCAATAAAGAAGATTGATTTGACTGCTAGAACTATTGCCGAAAAAATATATAGACAACAATCAATGTTCGTAGCATCTAGAGGGTTAAATTATCCAATAGCATTAGAAGGGGCGCTTAAATTTAAAGAAGTAGCTTATATTCACGCTGAGGGTATTGAAGCAGGAGAGCTTCGTCATGGCCCTAAATCGATAATAACTGATGGGTTTCCGGTTATTCTAGTCATGCCTCATGAAAAAGATGCGCGTGATGATGCGTACAGCCTCTTATACGAAGCAATGGAACTTGGGGCTAATCCTATAATAATCACTGATGAGAATGATATTAAGGCTGGTAAGTTAACTGATAATATTATATATGTCCCTGAGGTAGAGGGACTATTAACGCCCTTTGTTAATGTCATACCACTACAATTGTTAGCATACTATATAGGTGTTCTTAGAGGAAATCCGATAGATGCCCCTAGAGGTCTAACAAAGTATATTATATTAAAACAAAAGTGAACTCATACATAATTTTCTTATCTTACTTATTATTTAGAAAAATCGATTCTTTATGCGAAGTGACACTGAATGTCAGAATTCGTTTCTGTGAGTGAAATTTTTCCTCCGGGGAAATATTTATTAATGGGAAACGAAGCTGCTGGGATAGCTGCTCTTCTAGCGAATTGTAAATTCTTCGCTGGCTATCCAATTACGCCCTCCTCAGAGATCATGAATTTCATGGCGAGATACCTCCCATTGGTCGGGGGTACTTTTATTCAAATGGAAGACGAAATAGGAAGTATTATGGCAATAATCGGAGCAAGCTGGGCAGGATTACGAGCGATGACTGCTACTAGTGGTCCGGGCTTTTCTCTGATGCAAGAAGGGATCGGATATGCAGTAATGACAGAGACGCCCCTTGTACTTATAGATGTCATGAGGGTAGGCCCAGGGACTGGGCAAGCGACAAAAGCGGCTCAAGGGGACGTGATGCAGGTGAGGTGGGGTCGTCATGGCGACCAGGAGATAATCGCTATTGCTCCTTCTTCTGCTCAAGAAATGCTAGATTTGACAATTAAGGCATTTAATCTTGCTGATCAGTTTAGGGTACCAGTAATTCTTATTCCAGATGAAATTGTTGGTCATGCCGAAGAAATTGTTAGAGTTCCATCTGAGGATGAAGTTAAGATCATCGAAAGAAAAGAACCAGAATCTGTTGCTGATCCCCATTTTGGTGGAGATGGTATCAAAATAGCTTCTTTCCCAACATTGGGTAAAGGATTTAATGTGCTAGTTACAGGATCTACGCATAACGAAAAGGGATATAGGAAAACACAAGACCCCGAGGTGCATAGGCGCCTGGCATGGCATATCGTGAATAAAATTAGGAAGAATAGAGATAAGATTGTGTCTTTCTCGATAGAGGGAGACGCGGATGCAAACATAGGAATAGTAGCCTATGGCTCTGTTTATCGGGCTGCATTGGAAGCTATACAGATTGGAAGAGAAAAGGGGCTAAAAATTTCTGTATTTAGGCCGATTACTTTGTGGCCTTCTCCAGATAGAGAGCTTAGAAAATTTGCGGAGAATCTGGATTTCATAATTGTTCCTGAGCTTAACACAGGGATGTATGTCTTAGAGGTTGAGAGAATAACCAGAGATATTGTTCCAGTTTATCAACTAAATAAAATAGGAGGTGGAATTCCAATTTATCCAGAAGAGATTATAGATTGTATTATAAAAATTACAAAGGTGAAATGATATGACAACGGAATTGGATCATCCATTTATAGGAAAATATCTCAGACCAGAAGTAATGCCTCATGTGATGTGTCCTGGATGCGGAAATATGAGTATCGCTAATGCGTTTATAAGAGCTGTAGATAAGCTTTATGGATCGTTTGAGAATTTTGTATTCGTAAGCGGAATAGGATGTGCTGCGTGGATACCATCTCCTCATTTCCTAGCTGACACTGTGCATGTATTGCATGGAAGACCAATACCGGTTGCAACCGGAATTAAACTGGCGAATCCTAATTTACAGGTCGTTGTGATATCAGGGGACGGTGATTTAGCAGCTATAGGAGGAAATCATCTCTTCCATGCTGCTAGAAGAAATATAGATATACTAGTTATTTTAGTGAACAATTACAATTACGGGATGACTGGGGGACAATTAGCTCCTACTACCCCCCTAGGTGCACGAACTATTACAACCCCATATGGTAACCCCGAGGAACCCTTCGATTTGGCTGAATTAATGGTGCACGCTGGAGCAAATTATGTCGCTAGGTGGACGATAATTCATACACTTCAGTTAGAATCATCCTTCAAAAAAGCTTTACAAATGGAAGGATTTCGGTTCATTGAAGTATTATCACCATGTCCCACGAGATATATTCGTTGGAATCTTGAGAAATATGAACAGCTACTAGAATTTTACAAGAATAATACAATTTATGTCAATATCGCGCGTAAGAAGGGTGTGGAAGAGGGTAAAATTGTTATAGGAGAATTCATAGTAAGAGATCGTCCGGGTTATATCCGAAGATACTCTGAGCTTAGAAAAAAAGCTATAGATTTATGGAGGCGTGAAAAAGAATGAAAGAGGAAATATTTATTGCAGGATATGGAGGACAGGGAATTATTGCCGCGGGAGAAATAATAGCAAAAGCAGCTATGATCGAGGATTTATATGCGGTGCTTACAAAGTTCTATGGAGCGGAAGTTCGGGGTGGACCTGTAGGGTGTGGTGTAATCGTATCTAGCGAGCCAATACATTTTCAGTTTGTTAGACGACCAAACTTTTTACTCGCGTTACATGAATCGGGCATTAAAGCGCATGCTCCAAAAATAGCGGATATAGCAATAATTGATGATGATTTGGTAAAGCATGTTGACATCAATGCTAAGCAGATAATAAGATTGCCCATCGTTCGAACAGCGGATGGAATAGGAGTGTCAATTACAGCTAATATTGTGATTCTAGGTAGTTACGCGCATTTTTCGAGACTAATTAAAATAGAGTCCATCGAAAAGGCAATAAGAAGTGTGGTTAAGAAGAAATATATTGACATCAACTTAAGAGCATTAAAGGAAGGCTACGCGCTTGCGGAGAGTATTAACGCGAATGCTTAAGTTTTTCGTGTGAAAAAATGTTTTAATTTAATCCTAAGTAATTTATCCTCTTATAGGCGGATAAATCATGATGATGGTCTCCCCTGTCTGATGCCCATGATGAGCGGATGGTACCGCTGATGAAGTTTTCAACGGAGGCACCTTTAATCTATACAATAGGCCATTCTAATAGAGCATTAGGAGAATTTCTTGACATCTTGAAGAATTTTAATATAAAATTAATAATCGACGTTCGAAGATGGCCTTCGTCAAGAAAATTTCCTTATTTCTCAAAAGAAGTACTTCGAAAAGAATTATCCAAGCATGATATTTTCTACGTATGGCTAGGATATGGTCTGGGCGGAAAAAGAGGTTATGTGGAAGGAGCCGAGAGGATTAAATGTTTTAAGGCAGAGGGATATAGAAACTACGCAGCGTACATGAAAACGGAAGAGTGGATTCAAGCATTTGAGCTTCTCGTTATGGTAGCAAAAAGATATATTTCCGCATTATTGTGCGCGGAAAAACTACCATGGCGTTGTCATAGAAAATTGATCTCGGATGCATTATTAGTCAAAGGTTTTAATGTAATTCATATCTTAAATAAAAACAGGGTTATAAAGCATAAATTCACTAAGTGTGCTCGTGTAATAGGAGGAAGCCTCATTTATGTGTAAGTGATGAGAGTTGAAGAAAGTATTTGTAATGAGATTTTCAGGGGAGGTTACGATTAAGAGTCCGAATATTTCATTCCGGTGGCAACGTATTTTACTTAACCACGTAAAGTGGAGAGTCAAGGAAAAAGCTGATGTTAAACTTTTTCATTCGAGAATTCTGGTTTATCCTAAAAATACGTCTAATGAGCTATTAAACGATATCAAATCATTATTCGGATTCTCCTCAATTTCACCAGCTTTTGAAGTCAATACAAGCATATCGATGATCATAGAAGCAATGCGTAAATTAAAGGGAGGAAATGAGCAAGTAATGGTAGTTCCCTATAAAATTGTTGGAATTAGCGAAAACTCCAGAGAATTCTTTGAGAAATTATTAAATGCTATGCAGAATGCAGGTATTTCTACCATTAAGGAGAATAAGGCAAGAAGGATTTTCATTGAAGTAAGAGGTGAAAAGTCATTTCTATTTGATGAGATAATAGAATGTGTCGGCGGCTTACCCTATGGAAGTAATGATAAGCTAGTATCCCTCATGAGTGGAGGTCCAGATTCGACTCTAAGTACATGGTTAATGATGAGGAGAGGATCCCCCGTTGTGGGGATATATGTACCACTGAGCGGTATACAAGCGAAAAAGAGAGCGTTAGAGGCGGCAGTTTGGTTATTCAGTAATTGGACACCGAGTAGAGAAGGCAAATTATATGTAATAGAGATCGATGATATTTTAGATAAAATCGCGT
>JAHKLF010000130.1 GCA_029856615.1 Candidatus Njordarchaeota archaeon | reverse complement strand
AGACCCGTAGCCATCATACCATTAGGCAAACCTGCAGAGAAGCCAAGGCCACCGCCAAGATATCCTCTAGAACGAGTGGTTCACGTGGAAGAATATGGAAGAAGATTAAGCTAAGTGAACTACAAATAGATGTATTAGTTGAGAGGTTCTTTATTGGCAGTGATATGGCATAAGTATGAATAATTTGGTATTTCGCACAAGAGTAGAAAGGTTATGATTGATATTTCTAGCTGAGGAATCGCTTATTTTCATTACGATTTAAGAAATTATTGAGCTATCTTTAAAAGATGGGTATTACAATAATACGTTAGTGGTTCTTTAGAAATACTTGGTGCCAAAAAAATGGCAATAAAGGGAATCATCAGAGTACTAGAACTGCCAGATGATGGAGTATTAGTGAGCCTTAGAACAAAGATGATTCGGGACCCCATCTCCGGGTATATTACATTAAGCCTATTGGAGAGAGATTTAATTGATCTACCAATCGTACAAAGGCTTCGTAGGCTTCATCAATTACAAACAGCATTTCTAGTGTACCCTGGTGCTGAGCACTCAAGATTTCAACATAGTTTAGGAGTTATGCATCTAGCTGGAAAATTCGCTGTAGCATTAATAAGGAGAACTTATGGATTTAGAGATGTTGTGATAAGAAAAATGCTGAGGATTCCTAATCTTACAGAGTTAGGTGTAGATGATATCTCAGATATATTTTCTGCTATTTTAGGCATACGAATAGCTGGGCTCTTTCATGATATCGGACACGGCCCATTTTCTCATGCTTTTGATGAAATCATTATAGATAAATCAAGTGATCTTAAGAATAAGAGGATATACTCTCACGAGGATGTGGGATATTTTATTTATCGAAATCATTTAAGAGAAAAAATAGAGAGAATTGGTGTTAGACTGGAAAGAAATAAAGAGATACCGATTCATGTTGATTCTTTACTTGAAAGTCTAGATTATATTCTCGCACCACGAAGCGAAATGATCGCTTTACGAGAAAAAACAAAATTATTCATAAGAGCACTAAGATACGTCTTAAGAGAATTTATATATCCAGCGGATATCCTAGACTTTGTTCTGAGGGACTCATATTATACTGGGGCTAGAGAATACGGTATGGTTGACGTAGATCGGTTATTGAAATTTTCTGTAATTACTACAAGTTTAAAGCCAGCCCATT
Source organism: Candidatus Njordarchaeota archaeon (assembly GCA_029856615.1). Taxonomy (GTDB): domain Archaea; phylum Asgardarchaeota; class Njordarchaeia; order Njordarchaeales; family Njordarchaeaceae; genus Njordarchaeum. The sequence continues at coordinate 3,842 of JAHKLF010000130.1, read as the reverse complement.
ATATAGCGCCAGATATTGCTTTATTTGATAACGCCTTAAATACACTGCGTGCGTTTCTAATGAGCAGATTTTGGTTATTCAACAATGTATATTTTCATAAATTCTCAAGGATAATGGATTACGCAATTAAGAAACTCCTTAGTTATACGCATAGTGAAGAATGTATCGATTTCATTGACGCTATTTTATCAATTGTCGATGGGGGAGACGTAAGTAAGTATATCCTCCTAGATGACTACTATGTTCTATATAAAGCACTTGAGAAAGGAAAAAAAGCGGCAGAATATGCAAAAATGGTACTTTATAGAAAGCCACCTATTCGAGAAATTTTCTATCATGAAATAAGAATACCATTAGTTAAAGTCGAAAGAGATGAGGAATCGAGATTAAAGTCTGAACCTTTAGAAAGTGTTTTGAGAGAAATGAGGGAAGTCATTGCGGACAAATTAGAAGTATCCGAAGAGGATCTCATAATTGATTACCCGCCAATAAAATTTTTCCCTGATAATCCGTATCTACCAGCACGTGCATTAATAGTCATATTCATGAGAGGTGATAAACCAATAGACTTCAGACATTACACAGTTCAGGATGCCACCGCTGGAATGGCTTTGAATATGACTGTCTTGAGAATCTTTTTAGAGCACGATATAGCGAGACAAGTGGAAAGGAGGATTCATGAGGAGTTATTGAGGGACGAGATATATAAAGAGTTCGAGGAAAGAAGGATACTAAAAAGATTCACGGAAGCATTATTGTTTGAATTTGGTTTTAAAGAGTACGGAGTAACGATGTGAAGAATTAATTTATTCTTCTTTTCATGGTATACTTGGTGTCTTTATGAATGCCTAGCGAAGTTAAGAGCTTTTCCCTCATCTGTTTAATATCATCTGAAAGGTTTGTCTGAATGCCGTTTTCTACCGCAAAAAAAGCTTCAGCTAACCGTAGTAAATCTGCCATATCAAGTGCAACCAGCTCCATAAGTACTCTATAAAAAAGTCTCATATCTCTCCTATCAGGCTGAGATAGTATATCCGTTACATACTTAATTCCCTTATCAGATAAATTAACTCCCGTCTTTCTCTTCACTATATACTTTTTTGACACAAGTATTTCTGTTGCCATATTTATAGCCTCGGATTCAACACCATCACACAATACATCATACACGGTTGTACGTTTTTCATCCAATATGCGTTCAGCTACATAGATAAGTGATGCTAAATATCGCAGAGGAATATGATTCCTCTTTTGCATAGCTGTATAAACAGCGACTAAAATTCTCTCTAGGAGATCGTTTCTCATTTTTAGCTCATCTCATCAAGCGTGGAAACTTCTGAATGGACTATTCTCATCCATCCGAAATATACTAAAAAGAGAATTAATAATATGCTTTTTATAAATGTTATTTGAAGAAATTCGATTAATACGGATAATGAAGAATAAAAGTAAAATAATATTTTTCCTCTCAGCAAAACGTACACACATATTATAGGCAATTTTATATGGATTCTTAATGGTGAGAAATTTGAGGAAAATAATTCTGGTACCCCTATCTTCAACAATCCAAGGAAGAGGTGCCGAGAAAGTATACTCGGAATTCTCGATAAAACTTAAAGAAGTTTATGATCTCAGATTGCCTATTTTAACGTCCTCCAACGATATTCATAAATTCCGTGAAGAGCTTTCAAAAGCAGCGGTCCTTCTCGCATTGGTGTGCACCGGGGGTGTTAAATCATTAATAATTGAACTAGCTAAATTCAAAAGGCCACTAATAATACTGTCGCATAAACTTCAAAATTCACTTGCTTCCGCACTTCATGCAGCAACGATTCTTCGTCAGAGGAATTATCCAGTAATAATATATCATGATGTATTAAGGAATGAAGAGAGCATAAAAGAGCTCTCTATGCTAGTAAAGGCTTTAAGAGAACTTAATCGATGGCGAGGTGAAAAAATAATCTTATTTGGCATAGATGAAGAGTGGCTTAAAGGGGAGGGATATGATATAGAAAAATTAAGGGAGATATTCGGCTTGGATGTAATGACGATAGACTTGGAGTCATTTTTAGTTAGTGTTAAGAGCGTAAGTACTAATGACGAGATTTTCGAATATTTTGTTAACGAAGAGAAGATAAATGTGGCTGATCGCGATATAAAGGAAGCCACGAAGATTTATTCCGCAGTGTATGATTTTATGACAAAATACAACTGCAAGGCACTTGGAATTAGATGTTTTCCAATAATATTGAGGACTTCGATTACACCGTGTCTATCGGTTACCTTCCTACTACACCAAGGAACACCCACAGCTTGTGAAGCAGACTTAGGGGCGCTCGTTACTATGATTTTCCTAAAAAGCGCAACTGGTAAAATACCATTCATGGGCAATCTAAATGATTTAACAACAGAGGATAATGAGATCGTTTTAGCTCACTGCACAATAGCTACTAAAATAACTAGGAAAATAATACTGAAGAAGCATTTTGAGACAGAATTGAGTGTAAGCATTGAGGGTCATTTAAGAGAGAATACTAATGTAACTATTGCGAGATTTTCAAATGACTTTAATACATTACTAGTTGGAGGGGGTAAGATCGTTAGAGGAGAACCATGGTCGAACGAATTTTGCAGAACGCAGATACGGATAAAATTAGATGGTAATGTGAAAAAACTTATAATCGAGCCTATAGGAAGTCATCTAGTTATGGTAGAGGGAGATTACAGAGAGCTATTGGTGAAGTTGGCAACATTAATTGGAATCAAACCTATAAAAATATAAGAATAAAGCTGCATAATTATTTTTACTGAATAAAGATATCAGAGCTTTAATAAGCTATAATAATCTGAATGATGAAAGGACTACGAAGCGACTAGATGAGCGCGCGGGCATCGTCTGATAGCTCTTTTTCTCTCTAACAATACGCACATATGCACTCAATTCTATAATATGTGTATTTATAATATATACTACTACTTTTTTCTAAAAGTTTCTGGAGATTTATTTGATTATTAGTAATGTGGTGCTCCTTATGACTCGTGACCCGGAGGCGAGTTATCGTCTTTCTGCCTGGACCGAGATCATTCCAGAATCAGAGATAAGGCGTTTACTAAGATTTACCGTAAAATACTACTTTTCAGGTGGTAAGCCAGGAATTATGCCTCTTGAGACATTTGCGAGGATTCTTCAAGAAGTGGCAGTAGAGCAACTGGAAGAACTTAAACAAGGTAATACATTCAGAGTTCTCAGTATTTATAACTATGAAAAAACCGCTGGATATGACCCGCTGAGAAAAATATTAGCTAAACGATTAAAAGAGAAAGATGGAATTCCTCTTCCAGCGGATGAAGAAGAAATGAAAGAAAAAGTTATCATTACTACTGGATCGCAGCAAACATTGTTTATACTCGGGGATATATTCATCGATCCCGGAGACGTTATTATTGCTCCTGAACCAACTTATCTCGGTTTTCTTGGCCCTATGATGAGATTTGGTGCGAACATTATTCTCGTGCCAAGTGACGAGAAGGGAATAATTCCAGAGTATGTCGAGGAGGCTATAGAGAAAGCGAAAGAGAAATTTAGGAGGATTCCGGACTTCATATACGTAATCCCTGATTCTGACAATCCAACGGGAACGACGTTACCTATCTCTAGAAGAAAGAAATTATATGAAATCGCAGAGACTAATAAGATACTTATAGTAGAGGATGCAGCGTATAGGGAAATACAGTTTAAAGAAAGGTTGCCTCCAATAAAGGCATTTGATAAAGAAAACAGATGGGTCTGCTATCTAAGAACAACTTCTAAAGAAGCCGCTGTTTTTAGAATAGGATATAGT
>JAHKLF010000013.1 GCA_029856615.1 Candidatus Njordarchaeota archaeon | reverse complement strand
TGGAGATCATTCTCCGCGCGGTGTTCTTGCATTTTACGGAAAGTACATTAATAGACAGACTAGAGTATCAGAGGTAATTACTAATATCACGAAACAAGTGCTTTGGTATATGGGTGTTAAGGTACCAAGAAATATCTATGGGGACTTAATCCCTAACATGTTTTGTAAAGAGATAAATGGCGAGGAGAAATTGTCTGTTAAAGCGATGAAATTAATAATAAGGAAGAGAATGAAGAGTCCTCTAGTGAGGGAGGGAATAAAAGTTGGCAAGTGAATTCGCAGATAAGGAGATTGAGCGCATTAGAAAAAGAACATTAAAATTTTTACCGGTAGCGATTTCCGTTGTGATAATAGTAGTATTTGTGTATTCACTGTTAATGGGTGTGAATTTAAAGAAAATTGCAAGTATAGGTCTTAAGGATTTACTCTTGGTCTTCTTCCTACTAATATTTCTCCCCATAATTGCTGGAATTAGATTATCCTTGATAGCGAGAAGCATTGGGATAAATGCTAAACACGATGGAATTTTAGCCAGAGGAGCAAGTCAATTCATCGCGCTAACAACGCCTGCAACCGCAGGTGCTCAGATAGTAAAAGCCTTTTGGGTAAAAATCAAGGGTGGGGGCTGGGATCTAGGATTTGGCATAGCTTATTTGGAGACATTCTTTGATGTCCTTCTTGTAAACTCGATTATACTGACATTAGAAATTCCGGCTGCTATTCGCGGGGATATAAAAGTGTTACCAGTGATCATTCTTTCGTTGTATTCAGTTGTCCTTTTCATATTATTGTTTACAGCAGCCATTGTGGAGAAATCTAGAACCGCGATCGTAAAGTTGTTACGGAAAATGAGAATTCCCATAGAAGAGGAAAATATAAAAAATTTCGGAATAGCTTTTCAAAGCATTATCAAACAGCCATTTAACCTTCTAATCGTAATTCTCCTAACAATCTCCTATCTAATAGTACAAGGTGGAGTTGCATTAATTGTGAGTCTTTCTCTGGGTGAGAATATGTCTCTTATAGATGCAATTATATTTGCAGCGATGGTGCAAGTTATGGGGGGAACACCGACACCTGGAGGATCTATTGGTGTTGAATACGGAGCGACGCTATTATTAGAACCCCAAATCGTTGTGACTTGGAGATTAATTTCGTATTTTGGCACGCTAGTTTATACATTTATATTATTCGAATTATTTATCATCCACTATGTTAGAAGACGATCTACTCTTGCGATAAGGACGAATATTAAAGTAAATGATAGTAGTATGCAAGGAGACATCACTCAGATAATTGTTAAGAGTTTAAATTTGCCTAAAATGTAGTATTTTTCGTATAAATCATCAACTTTAATCTTCATAATTCGAACATATTAATTTATATTTTGAAACAATTCAATTTATCAATTAACCTGCTTAATTTAAATGCTTGAATATGAGGTTGGAGTAGAAAACAATTAATTTAGATGGAGGAATCTTCTGTGATAGATGATAAGGATAGAAAAATAATAGAGATGCTAATAGAGAATGGGCGCATTACTTTTACAGAAATGGCCAAAGTAATAGGAATAACCGAAGCTGCTGTTCGAAAAAGAGTTAAGAGACTTGAAGAGGAGGGTATCATTAAGAAGTATACTGCAGTAGTTAACCACAAAGCGCTAGGATACAATGTCGTGAGTTTAGTGGGCATTGATGTTGAATCTGATAAGCTTCTCAAAATAGCCGATACTGTAGCATCAAATGATTGGGCGAGGAAAGTCTGGATTACGACGGGAGACCATATGATTATGATTGAAGTATGGGCAAGAGATAATGATGAATTCATGAAAATAATTGAAGAGCTAGGGAAAATAGAGGGTGTTAAACGAGTTTGTCCAGCAATTGTTCTTGAAACAATAAAGATCTAATAAGTATTAATAGAGATTATATCAGATGAATTGATCTGTCATCATAAATTTCATTGCCTGTCTCATATATCTCAATCTCAGAGTCCCTGGGCATCATCATTATTAGTAACTATCCTCGCATGTAGAATTATAATTAGTTAGGGAGAGTTGGCTAAAAGTTTAATCATTTTCATATAGCAATAACCCTAACTTCTACCCCAAGCTCGCGAGCGAGATTCTTAGTTTCTTCACTAGCATGATGTCCCACAATTATTAAGCGAGGTTTTACATTGAGTTTCTCTTCATATAATGCGCCAATTTTCTTGAGTTCCCCTATATCACTAGGCCTAATAACTGGTTGTATTTTAATGACAAAATGGGTAAGTTGCTTAACCGCTACTAAAGCCTCTACGGTTGCTGGATGTCCATAAACGATCCCTTTATTATCGTATACGCGCCATTCTCTGAGCGAAGTTCCTAGGCTCCTAGATATTTCTTCCTTAATTTTTTCAACATAAACTTCCTCGGTTACTGGTACTTTTGTGGCCATTTTTAATTCATCTAGCTCTTTTTTAGCTTCACTAGCAATAGTCCTCAGACTAGTTATCTCTTTTTTTAGAGCGGTTATATCAGAAGAATGCATATTCACGGTTTTCTCTAAACTTTCAACTCTTGAGGATAAAGAGTTTAATAGGTCCTCTATCTCCGCAAGCTTCGTTAATAAGTCATTTTTTATTTTTAAGAATGCGTCCATCATTTTTGCATAATCATCCTTGGTTAAAATTAGTTCTTCAAGAGCCTGAATTATCTCCATTTTAAATCCTTCATCTTCGTGAAGTAATGAGGGTAGTTCTCTCTTTAATAGATCATGCATATCTGTCTCGTTTGATTCATTCATATGCGTACACCTAAAATGTGTTGCTATCCTATATTCAAATCTCAGATAAAAATATATTCTTTCAAGGGAAATGATTTTTCATGTGACTTCAAAGAATAGACACCTAACGATTTCGACGCCACTGATATTCTCCAGAGAACTTACGAGCCGCCTTAATTTCTCTGCTTCTCCCTCAATAGCTATTATTTCTAAGCATTTATCATGCGTTAAATGAATGTGTAGTGTAGACCTTATTTCCTGTAAATATTCATGCTCAGCACTTAAAATTTTATTTACAGTCTCCCCTCTCTCGTGATCATAAACGAGTAGTATGGTACCTATCATTTTTCCTGTTTTTTTCAGGAGTACAGACCGCTCATTTAGGTAATTTCTTAGGGCCTCTGAGATTATTTTCGAACGGCTTTTAATGCCCAAGCTGTTCATAAATTCATCAAGTCTTTTTAATAACTTTTTAGGGATGGTAATTCCTGTTCTTACTACTCGTGTCATATTCAGTCCCAGTTAGATATTAAGCTTGAAAAATACATATCTTGCTAACTTAAAGAATTTTTCCAGGATTGTATCCGTAATCTTAGTCTGCAGAATGCGCAAATGCTATCCTTGGCAGTTGTGGCAAATCCGCATATTTTACAAGTTGTCATATTGATCTTTGGTTTTTCTATTCTTTCACGCAATCTTAATAAACTCTTCACAAAGTTAATCTGCGAGACAGGGTTTACTTCTAAGATATCTCCCCATATTTCCTTATACCTATGTAAGGTAGCACCACGGGATAATGGGCATATCTCTTGAATAAATGGAGCATGTTTAAATAAACAGTATAACATATTTTCTTGTTCGCGCAAAAAAATTTGCGGACGAATTCGACCAACTATCCTATAATCTGGATTAGGAGGAGTAACTATACTGAAATCTCTTATTATATCCTCCTCACGCTGAGTCAAAAGAGCTTTAAGCCAGAATGCGGAGATATCATCTATATTATGCCCAGTAGCAATATAATCAAAGCCGTTCTCATAGGCAATTTTATTCATGATCCATCTTTTTACAATCCCACACACCGCACATGCGGGTCGTTTAGTAACACGAGTTGCTTCTGGGAGTCCTACCCCTAAAAAATCTCGTACATCGACAATTCTAATGGGTATTTTTAATTCATGAGCGATCTTTTCAACTATAGCGACACTCTCTTCAGAATAATTACCAATTCTCAAATCTATATGAAGAGCTGCAATCTGAATATTTAATGCTTCAGCAAGCGACGTTAACGCGTATAGAAGGGCTACTGAATCCTTTCCACCAGAGACTGCTACCAAAACTCTCCTGCCCTCAAATTTTGCTTCCTTAAGTGTTCTAAGTATCTTTCTTTCATAGAATTCTATAAAGTGTTCCCTGCAGAAAGCCGCATTAGCATACACGATGTATACATCTGCTTTTCTATGACACACAATGCATCTTTTTTTCTTCATAAGCTCGTCTCCAAAAAATTATGAAAAGAAGAGAGTACTATCCCTTAGTATAAGTGTATATCTCCCCTTTCTTAAGTATTTTAACCTGTATTCCAGGGAGTTTCTGTTTTATTAATTTCTCAAATTTTTCAAATCCTCCCGTGGCATGATGGGGAATTGCTAACTTAGGCTTTAAAAGTTCGATAGCTCTAACGCCTTCTTCGGGGGATGTTCCTGGAGCTATTCCGATAGGGACGATAGCTATATCTAAACCGTATTTTTCTCCTATGTTCCTCATGTCACTGAAAGTCATGCTATCTATTGCGTGGTAAATTCTAATGTCATCCTCGGTGAAGAGAACCATAGTTAAAGGTAATGGAGAAGGATGTTGGGCTTTCTCGGCGATTATTTTAACGTCTTCTAATTTGAATTCGTCACCCGGCTTCATTTCATGTAGTCTATCAACTGGGATAATTCCGCTTAAATCGCGCGTTATATGCGGGGGTGCTAATACATGTGTTTTATCTCGTAGTAAATCCTTTATAACCCTAGGATCATAATGATCAAAATGTTCATGTGAAATAAAAATAATATCTGGATTTAGTATTCCTCTTGCATCGCTTTGTATATCCACCGGATCGACAATTATTTCCTTAGTAGGCGTCTTAAAGATAAATCCAGAATATTTGTTAAACCACATCATAGCGACAGTTCCGGCGCTTACTCCCAATTTTTCAATGGGTGAGAAGTCGATGTTTTCTCTCTTAAATATTGGCATAAAAATCATCTACCAATAACCAAAATTCGATATATCCCAAATATAAAATATCTCCTATATTAGACATATAAGTACTGGTGATGCTGAGAATGAAACCTATTGTTCTTGTCACATTTAGAGCTAATGAGAATGATAGGAAAATCATTGAGGAGGAACTAAGTAAGCTGGCTGATGTAAAATATCTGTTAGATATGAATCAGAATTATTTAAGGAGGATTAGTGATAGGGTAAGAGCGATCCTTACTGGTAGTGGACGAGACTTGAAAGAGGACTTGATTAAAGAGTTAATTAATTTAGAAATGATACAGACTCTATCGGCCGGACTGGACCATGTACCATTCCACATAATTCCTGATCATGTAATAGTAGCATCAAACGCGGGAGGAAATGCGCGTGCAGTTGCTGAACATGCTCTAGCCTTGCTATTAAGTGCTGTTAAAAGAATTCCTCAGCATACTGAGAAAATGAGGAAAGGAATATGGGAGCGTAGAAAATATGGCGTTCTGCTTAAAGATAAAGTTGTCGGGATAATAGGTCTGGGACATATAGGAAGAGAGTTTGCAAAAATGGCTAAGGCATTGGGTATGAGAGTTTATGGGATAAATAGGAGTGGACAGACTGATGTTGATGTCGATTTTATTGGGACTTTAAGAGACCTTGATAGAGTACTTAGACAAGCTGACTTCATCTTAATAGCTCTTCCTCTAACAAGGGAGACAAAAGGCTTGATAGGAGAAAACGAATTTAGGCTTATGAAAAGAAATGTCATTTTAGTGAACGTTGGCCGTGGTGATGTGATTGATCAGAAAGCCCTATACGAGTTTCTCAGAACGAATCCCGGAGCAATAGCGGCATTGGATGTCTGGTGGAGATATCCGAAAAGGGATGAGCCTACGTTTCAAGATTATCCATTTCATAAATTAGAAAATGTCATTATGACTCCCCATATAGCTGGTTTTTCTCCAGAAATAAGAGAAAACGTGATTAGAAATGCTGTTGAAAATATTGCTAGGTTCTTGAGAGGAGAAAAACCGAGGAATATCGCTAAAAAGGAAGACTATATTCAGTAAAACGATAATAAAGATAGTGATAATAATGAGTTTTCGAGAAATTATATCATATATTTCCAGAGATTCGTGGATTCATAAGATAGCTCCAGAGTTTAAGCTTGTGTGGGCAATAATATTTACGGTTTTTTTCTTAATAGAAAGCAACATAGTAAGCCTAGCCGTACTTCTTCTCGTGATTCTTCTAATCTTCCTCTCAATTAGACCTAATATAATGATTATACGTAGCTACATGTTATTACTAGCTTTTCTCATAATCTCCACGACGCTTAGTCAAGGATTTTTCTATTATAGATACTATCAAGGAGAGCAGGTCACAATACTCTTCTATGTAATACCTCCTCAAACCCCTATTATATCATTGATAACAATGGGTAAGGGAATAGCGCTAGTATTAGAGGGGCTTATATATGGACTAATGGTAGGTATTAAGCTAGCGGGGGCAATATTAGTGTCTGTGGTCTTTATTTCTACAACAACTTTTAGCGAGATGATGCGATTATTCCAAAGAATTAAAATACCGCATAAGGTATCGCTAACGATAATACTGGCGATGAAGTTTATTCCGTTTATTGTAGAAGATTTTTACCAAATCTTTGCATCTCTGAGACAAAAGGGAGAAAAAATAAGCATTATTAGTGCTCTTAGGCACATACCACTAATAATTAGAACACTAATCTATACGAACATAAAAAGAAGTTTAACAATATCTGTCTCACTTGAGATGAGGAGTTTTCATGGAAGAATACCCATAATAGACTCGAAATATCAATTAAAGCCCTCCATTTTATTGGCTTTATCCATCATGATCATACTACCATTACTAGTATTCTAGAAGATATCCACTCTTGATACAATATATTCTATTACTCACAGATCGCGCAAACTCCTCATTATGCGTCAAAATAATGGTTCCAAATTTAAGCGAATTTGCATAATTGGAAACAGTGTCAAGAAGACTGGAAAGAGAGTTATAATCTTGCCCAAAGGTAGGTTCATCAAGTATTAGGATTTTCGGACATGATGCAATAGCAGAGGCTACCTCTAATCTTAGTCTCTCTCCTCTACTTAATTTGAATGGACTGTAATCGGTGTAATGCTCCAATTTAAAGGTACTTAGTAAATCCTCAGCGAGTTCTAATGCTCTACTTTTATTCTTTAATGCATTAAGCGCTGGCCTGAATACTTCATCAAAAACCGTTGAAAAGATTATATTGTTATCTTGATTCTGGAAAACCATTGTTACACGACCTTTCTTCTCTATTTCCCCTGATAATGGTTTTAAAATCCCAACAAGAGTTAAGCCTAGAGTTGTTTTACCTGAACCATTTTTCCCGACAATACTGACTATCTCTTCTTCTCGTAAGTACATATTGACCCATCTAAGAATTTCTCTGTTAAACCATCCACAGAAAAGATCCTTTGTAACTAAGACGACATCTTTCGGCTTTGGTATCTCTAAGTGAATTTCGTTAGTAATTCTAAGGCCAAGCGAGCGTAATAAATCGCCAGCGGCATTAGGAGTTCCCTTGTATATCATTTCTCCCTTATTTAGAACAATTAGTTCATCGGCTATACCGATTATGTTGCTTATGTCATGTTCAGCTACTATGATTGTTTTTCCCTCTTTTCGCAATTCGGTAAGAATTACTCTTAATGATTCTTTAGATTCATTATCTAACTGAGAAAATGGTTCGTCAAGTAATACAATATCTGGTTTTATGGCTAATATGCTGGCTAAAACAACTTTCTGCTTTTGTCCAAAGCTAAGAGTTGATACATGGGTATTTTCATGGCCCTTTAACTTAAGCTTATCAATTAAATCAGCGGCTAGTAAACTAGCTTCCTCTGCTCTGTAGCCAATGTTAAGGGGACCAAGCATTATTTCCTCTCTTACACGCATTGATAAGAGCTGATCTTCAAAATTCTGCATAACTAAGCCAACTTTTCCAGTTAATGCACGTAGGCCTTTTTTAAGCACAGGAATACCTGCTATGCTTATTTCTCCTAACCATTCGCCATGAATATAGTAGGGAATTAATCCGGAAAGAGAATAGATTAATGTTGATTTCCCGCTACCCGTTGGACCAACAAGGAGTATAATTTGGTTTTCCCCTATCTCAAAATTGAGGTTTCGCAGGATCCATTCAGAATTAGTATAACGAAACCAGAAATTCCTAACCTTGATACTCATTATTCCTGACCTAATCACAACTGCAAGGACTTAATATGACGACCTATATTTTCACCTATCTTAAATCCTAGAGCTGATAAGAGACCATCAATTATTACCGCTGGGAGTGCCATGAATATGGGTCTATAGACCCCCCAAGCTACGAGCATATATAATAATGCTAATCCAGCCCCATATAATCCAAATATAAATCCATGACAAAAACCAATTTCTTCTTCATCCTTAGATAATGCTAAATGTACTTCTAAGAATCCGCCCCATGCTAAATAATAAGGAATCCAAAATATTGCGGGAGAGAATATTTCTGACACTATTCCGTAACCTATTAAAAGGAGAAGGGATGATCCTGGTCTAGAGCACATTTTTTTGAAAGTGCCATAGAAGATGGAAGCGGGAAAATAGAAGGTTATTCCAGCTGCAGCTGGCAATATATAATAAATTAAGGAGGGTATGAGCATTGCAAAGTAATTTGTGGTGAATAAAAACGCGGTGAAAAGAGCTATATTTGATACTTCTAGCAATGATATTTCTCGATAATGCCGAGATAAAATGAATAGGCCCAAAGAGAATCCGCTACTGGCAAATAATGTTAGTGCTATTGCTAAGAGAATGATGTTTTCGTCATCAAACGTTATGAGTGAAAGATAAATTAAGGTTAATAGAAGAGTTGCTAGGAAAAATGTTGAAACGATTGATTTTAGGATCAATATTCTCTACCTTAAATAATCAGTGCTCGTTGGAACGGGGAAATTACTAGCGTATTTAGCGTAGTTAAAGAAAACCCATACTACTATATCCTTGTCTTGTAAGATTAAATTATTAGACGCAATACTAGGGTAAATCCATTCACCGACTTTAACCCATGTGGGAACACTTCTATTATAAATTGCATAGAACCAATAAACATCATCATATTCATTTACATTATTGATCCCATGAATGTAAACCCCATATACTCCCTCACTCGCATTAACATTATTTGCAACTAGCAATAATGCTTGATAAGCACTAGCACCAGCTAGTAATCTAGTAGAATTAAACCAGATGAGAGTTCCATTCCCATAGTTTATCCCTATGTCAACATAAATGATTTGCCCACGATGCAATTTTTCTGTTTCAATGTATTTCTGGTAGTATGTAAAAGCCAAAATTGTTGCAGAAATAGCCCAAATCAATAAAATGATTATTAAAAAATTGTGAAGTTTTGTCATTCTTCTCCATCTCTTAGATCAGCTAATAAAGGCTAAAATTTTTCATTTTAATCTAAATTAGATATAAGCGAACCCATAACTAAAATCATTAGCAAAAGTTTATAACTCAATTGAATATATACTATTGAGTATTAGTCATTATTTATATAGGTGCATGGAAAATGAGTTCAGAAGCATCAGAGACCATCAGAATGCTGAAAACATACTTAGATAATCCGCTATCAAAATTAATACTGAGGCTTCTGCTAAAGAAGGACAAAGAATCAGGCAAGACTTATGTAGAATTAGCGCTTGAGGATCTCCTTGGAGAAGATGTAAAACTATCATTTGGCGCTAAGGTAGCAAGGTTTTTCATAAAGAAAACGATAGATAGAGGGGCTAAAGCATTTAATGCTACTTTCGAGGAGAGCCTAAGAACATTCGAATTACCATATGCTAGAAGGGCCCTAGCATCGGTTCTTAGGGGAATCTTATATTTTGGAGTGAAAAGACCATTTGTCCCTGGAGCGCCATTCTTAGTTGTGTGGGATTATACTTATAGATGTAACTTAAAATGTAAGCATTGTTACATAACCGCGGGGGGGTTCCATAGACCGGAAATGACGCTAGATGAACGACGTAAAGCTTTGGATATCATGGCAGATGCAGGGGTTACTATAATAGCTTTTTCAGGTGGAGAACCATTAATGGGTCCTGGGATATTTGAAATGATCAGGAGAGCTGCTGATTATGGAATCTATACAGCGATGGCTACTAATGCGACATTAATTACAGAGCAAGTAGCAAATATGCTTGTTAAAGCCGGTTTGCAGTATGCTCAGATTAGTCTAGATGCACCAATACCAGAAATACATGATGAATTTCGAGGAGTTCCTGGAGCATGGGAGCGAACTGTGAGAGGCATAAAGAATGCTAAGAAAGCAGGCCTATACGTGGAAATATCAACTACTATCACTAAATTAAATTATCATTTAGTACCCAAAATGCTTGACTTGGCCAAAGAGTTAAACGTAGATCTCTTTATGCATTTTAATTTCATACCGACTGGGCGAGGAAAAGAGATATTAGAGTTAGATATATCCCCATGGGAGCGGGAAAAACTCCTAAGATTACTTGCTCAGAAAACGCTAAACAAAGAGGTCCAGGCAGCTTCAACGGCTCCTCAATACGCCAGAGTTGCTTTACAATTAGGCTCACAGTATGGTAAAACATTTTTAGCAGGGCATTTCTATAGGTACGAGACAGAATCAAGAATAGATCCATTAGCAGAATTTGTAGGTGGCTGTGGCGCTGGGAGAGCATATATAGCGCTAGAACCCAATGGTGATATTCAGCCGTGTGTTTTCATGCCCATTAAGGTAGGGAATATTTTACAGGACGACTTTGAAGAGCTATGGCGAACGCATAGAGTTTTCTTAGAGTTGAGAGACAGAGAATTGCTTAAAGGACCATGTGGAAGTTGTCAATATAAATATGTGTGTGGTGGATGCAGGGCTAGGGCTTATGCGTACTTTGGTGATTATCTGGCTCCGGATCCTGGATGCATTTATGCTGCTGAATGGTGGAATAGAGCTATTCAAATGATATTTGGAGGAGCGAAAATTAAAGTTCGTTCGTAATCAATTTCAAATTTATGAAGATTTATATGTCTCCGAGGAAAAATTTTTACACATAATTTTTAAAAAATATTACGACCGAAATCATTTATTATAAATGAATGATGGAGGATGTTTTAATTGGCCATAGAGTTACTTAGAACAGTAATCGAAGCACTGAACAATCCTTTTGCGATTCAAATTCTAGTATTCCTTCTGCAAAGGGGAGAGGCCAAGTTAACGGACATTTTAGTATTCGTAACAGGTGTATCGAAATATAGAAGCGTTAGAAGAACTATATTTTCGCTTGAGAAAGCTGGATTGGTGGAAAAAGAAGTCATTACTTGGGGTCGAGCTAAAAAGTGGAATCTCAGATTAACAAAACTCGGAGAAAAAATTGCTAAGAGTATATTGGAGTCTCTCAGAAGTGTTCTAAAGGAACATGCAAAAAAAGGTACATAGCTTCACCTTATTCCTCATACTTAAAGATAGCAAATGGAACGATTGTCTCCACTGGAAGAGGCCCACCATGAAGTACTACCCGTCTCTTCTTTCTAGCCCCTGTGATAAATCGTCTTCTTCCTCGAGGGAATAAAATCACAACATTATCTGCTGATATCGCATCAAACGCGTTTTGCTTACGAACCTTAAGAGCAACTTTTTCCATGCCTAATTCTGAAGCTAATAATGCATGAATCTCCCCTTTAAATTCAACTTCTATTAAACTCTTCGCGGACACGGATAATTCTTTTCCTAGTAATGGAATTACTGCATATCTTTCGGTTACATAAGGCTCATGTGCAGGGTCTATATATTCCTTTTTCTTAAGTAGTAAGAGAACGTTATTAATGTTTGTATCCGTGATTTTTGTAAATAACCCTAAGCCATGATCGGAACAGAGGACAAGTATAGGTGGATTATCATAATACGTTTTAAGTACTTTAGCGAGCATTTCTGCTAATCTCGCGACCTCTATAGCGTACTCTAAGGAGATATGAGCAAGGAATCCCTCAGCAGCTCCATGAGCGGCTTTTTCTAATTCGCTTAAAACAACGGCTACAACTTTTGGAGGTTTTTCATCTTTTTCCAATCGTGATATCAAATTGATGATGTGCCTTACAGCACCATGCAAATAAAGTGTTGAGGATCCAAAATGCAATCGCAATAAATCCTCTTCTCGCTGAATTTTTTCGCCTAAGTGGGCGGGTATGGGACAAAATATTTTGAATACGTTTTTTCCACCAAAAATGGATCGTCTTGAAATTGCAGTAATGGATGGAAGCAGCGAGAATTTCTGAGTTTCATAGATAGGCTTAAATCCCCGGCTTTCTAAAGATTTACGCATTTTCACTAAGTAGTCGTCAATTCTTAATCCATCAATAATCAATAGTATTATAGGATAATCCTGAGAATAATATTGTTTCACATCATTCATAATGCTGAATACAAATTTCTCTTCTCTTCTAATTAATTCTGAATAGGCAGCTAAGAAAGCTCTTTCCCATGAGTCATTAATCATACCCTCATAGTTAAGTATCAAAGTTTTGCACTTAATGAGTAATGGAGATTCCTCATATCCAAATATTCTACGTACATCCTCCCTTATATCGTTTAACAATGCTGAAAATTGTGAAATCGCTATATAAGCGTCCAATAGTTCCTCTAATTTGCCTCGCTTTAGAGCATCTTTTATTTCCGTTACTCGAGGATAGATTTTCAGTAATTCATGTAGATTTATTAATAATTCATTAGGGGCGACACCTCCGTCTTCGAAGTATCTAATCGCATATCTAGTTATTTCTATCAATTTCTCAGAGGGTGGAAAAGCAAGCTCCCATAGTAAAGGAGCTGTAATTCCATGGGGCTTAAAATTTGTATTTCTCAGTAGATCGTTCACTATCCTTAATGCATTAGTATTTTTCATTGCGAGTGATATTGTCTTCTTGGCGATTATTCCTAACCTAGAAGAGATCATGGTCTGCAAAGCCACTACGTAAATTTTTTCTGTATCCTTATAGAGCTTGTCCATGATGTATAAATAAGGAATTTGACCATGTATCTCTAAGATTCTCTGAAGATAAATAGCAACTGAGAGGCTGTCTGAATCTAAATTTCTTAATGCTTCAGCGATCATAGCTAAGTGTACTAATGGATATTCAACGAACCGTTTTCGGACAGCGTAGAGCATTCTGACTATTAAAGAGCAATCATCATGCTTACAGTTCACCTGATATACCGAAAGAATGAGAGCAATCTTAAGGAGGTCTAATAAGAATTCGGGCATCTTGCCAGTAAATTTGTTAACATTCTCTTCAATCTTTTTTTGAAGCCATTCTTTTAGGAATGATCCATGCAGATATGCTAACCAAGAAATACCTAAAAGTTCAGCAATTGATACCTCTGGCGCCCACTTTTTCTCAGCGTCCATTAAAGCTTTAGCTACATCTGTCGCTGCCTCATCGACGTTTATTTTATCATTCTTGAGGGCGTCAAGAAGTTTTTCTGAAGGTACGCAACCATTTGAAATTAATAGAGTCTTTTTCTCTAAGTCACTTATCGGTAGTATCGTTAAGATTAAGGAGAAGCAGTCACATACGGATATTTCATTTTTATTCAGCTTGTGAAAAGCAAATAAAATTAGATAGATACGATCCATATTACGAGTTAAATCAACTAATTTTTCAATTCTCTTCAAACTAACAATACTTCTCCGCCAACTTCTAACCGCTAAGCAAAGTTTCCTAATCATGTCCTCAAGGAATAAAAGACCATCGCTCTTATTTTTTTCTTCAACGATACTATGAATTAATGGTATAATATCCGCCAGCGCAGGTCTTAACATGATTTCTTGGATTAAAAACGTTTCTAATTTAGGCCAAACCTGATTTGTAAGATCTGCTGCGAGATAAGCTATGATGCCTTCGGGATCCCTTTGAAAGATCTCTTTAAAGATTTTTTTCACCGCAATTAAATTATCCAGAAAGGATCTCCTACATGCTATTATTGAGATAAATTTTAGAGATGAAAGCTTTGGTAAATATTTTAACAATTCACTGGGTTTTATCTTAGCTTCGTATGAAGATTTACTAAAAAACGCTTCTCGATTAACAATAAATAACTCAATACTACCGATTTGTCGAATTGTAAGCTTAATAAGCTCCTCGAGCACTCTAATACTCTCATCTCGGAAGAAAATATATAAGAAACGAAGTTCGCGGGTGATTTCTGAAGAGACGTAACTAATTAATTTGTTTAGCAGAAGTTTGATTACGTTAACTATATCTTTTCTATCAGATAACTCCTTTTCTAGCCTACTTATTGCATTTTTCATATTTTTGCTCTCTGAAAGTATGCCTTTTATTCTATTGACGATCTCATCCATTTACCACGCGCCTTCTTATACCTGAAGACCACTTAAAATATTCACCAATATTAACATCATATTACATAATCCTTCTAATCAAATACTTAAAAGTAAAATCGCATTGAAAAATATCCTTTATTATATACATTTTTTGTATATTATTATGAAAGAAATATCGTAAGATTTCTAGATTAGTAAACTATTTATCTACATTAAGTATAAAACTGGAGTAAATTATCTTCTCCCCGAATTATATTAACAACGTGTTTAAAGATAGAGGTCTCTTGAGATGCATAATATAAGGGGCGTTTTTCTAATAAGTATTCTTCTCCTCAGCACACTTTCTCTAATACCAATTTCTGATTTAAGGTCTCCAGTTCCAAAAATTTCCTCCAAAGAAATAATAATAAGTGATTTGATTAGCGTAAAATTAGAATTACCAGACTTTGAATATGAGATATACAAATACCATAATTCCACCGAGTTATTCGAATTAACGCAAAGGCTCGCCGAAGAATATGGATTAACATTAGAGGTAATCGGATATAGTTGGAAAGGAAAACCAATCTATGCTCTAGAAATCACAAATGGGAACAGCGAGGGGAAACCGTATTTTCTTATCGTGGGGCTTCATCATGGGCGGGAATGGATCACAGCAGAAGCGGCATTCTATATAGCCGCATATTTCGCTAGTAAGTATGGCAAAGATCCC
>JAHKLF010000129.1 GCA_029856615.1 Candidatus Njordarchaeota archaeon | reverse complement strand
TTATGCTTGATCATCCTAACATAACGAGCCTCGGCGAATTAAAGAAGACAATTGATAATTTAGAAGCAATTACTTGGCATAATGAAAAATCGATTGGACTGAGTTATATCTATACCGCATCCTCAGAGATTTATACTAGATTCCTAATTATTGATTTAAATGGATCAATACTCTTAGATCGGTATTTAATGCCCCAAAGTATAGGATCTAAGCAGGCACCCTACTATACACGTTTTTGGATATCTAATGGAAAGATATATGGAATAATTGGCTTTGTAGGAGTTAGTTACGGAGCGGGAGATTATACAGTTACTTACTACATTAGTGTCTATGAATTATTAGGTCGTCGATCTAAACTATTTAAACTACCCAGTAGGCTTCAAAAAGTAATAATCCTCGATGCGGATAACGATAATCTCATAGAAGTAATATGCATTAGGGATTACCATATAAGTGTATTAGAAATTGTCTACGAGGGATGAGTAGAATGCAGAATAAGGCTCTAAGATTGGCTCGTGATGTCATAATACTATTCCTTGTTATTGAAATCATACTGCTTATCGCACTATTGCAGAATCCTCTAATAGGATTTCATGCAGACATTCGTGTACAGAGCATTAAGCATACCAAAATAAATCCAAGAATAGAATTCTCTGGTAATGGAGGGATTATCCTTGATACGGTAATCTCAGATTTCCCTAGGAATTGGTCTGGTTTCATACATATTAATCCTCGTGAATTGGTGAACACTAGTTTTAGCGCAGAGGGATTCTATGTAAGGAGTAATAATAGATGGGTAGAATTAGAAGTATACATAAATTGCTTTGTAGCTGCTTTGGCACCTATAAATATAAGTATTGAAGGTACTACGTTATCGGATAACCAATTAGTGACGCTGAGTATAGAATTATTATTGAAGGAAGACGCGGTAAAGGTTTTCCATGATTCTCTTAACTTGCCTAATAATGGTAGTATTATTCACCTTGAGCAATCGGTAGATTTGGGTTCAATTAATTGTACTTTAAGAGCTGTCAGAGTAAAAATAGGGATATCAAAATATGGTGCATCCACTTCAGCTATTTACATGCTTATAAAGAGAATAGGAATTTACGCTTGTTCGAATTACGGCTTCATTAAAATGCGGTTCAGAGTTTATGACGCTTATGAGCATGATATAACTCAATATTTGAGCTATACTTATTCTGGAGATGTGCACATTGGCTTCTTTATATCTTCTAGACTCAATTTTTATTTCCTATCGAGAAATCAAACAGTCTCAAGAGGAATTCTTATCGATTATCTTTCTCCAGAGACTGTTATTTATATCGAAAATGCCTACATATTAGCCCATTTAAGATTCAATATTAGTCGCTATCTGGATCAATTATACATGATTGAACGCATCATTAAGAATGATGAATTAAGAGACAGAGAGTTTATTGATGTCCATTTACCAATATTATGGGCATATATAGATGCACGAGCATTGAACTCGGAAGCCCTAAGATTTGCACGACTAGAATTTATTCTACTAGAGAGTTCCAGCGTAATAGAATTATCTTATATTAGATCATTACATGAAGCCGAGGCAATCCGAGTTGCTATCATACCAGGCATAATACAAATAAAGCTTTATGTAGATTCTCAAACAACCAAAGTATTCTCTAAAGTGTTTAAGGTATTAGATTTTAGCGTCAAAGTTTCAATAAGATTAGCCATGGTAGAAATATTTGGATTCCTAATTAGTGGATTCTATTTCTCTTTAATTCTTAACTACATAGCCTTACTTCTCTGTGCCGTTATAATCCAATATAAGCTCCATAGGGAATATGAAATGAAGTAACTAAACATATTGGTGGGAAACCCGGAATCTAACAGATAATTAATTATCCCATCCACTTAACTTGCTAATTGCAATTGCGGCCATTAGAGGCCCTATGGCTGCACTTATTAGGATATAATCAATAACATATAGATTAGTTCTTGCGTTAAATAGGTCAGCGATTATTCCACCTAATAATGCTCCAACAGCTCTAGAAACCGCAGATGAAGAATTCACAAATCCCTGGTATTCCCCCATAGTACGATCCCCAGATATATCCGCTGCAATTGCAATAGAGCTTATTCTTACTCCTGGCCACAGCGGCAATAGCCATAGGACTGCTAATATGATGGGATCCCATATTAATCCAAGTACAATGAAATATACTGTATAACAGATCAGAGTTGCTTGGAATACTATTTTCTTTCCAATCTTATCTGCGAGATATCCATAGAAAGGTGGTGCAATAATCGATCCTAAACCAGATAATCCCGAGACAATTCCATAGAGCATGAAACTCCTTTTTACGCTTTCAAAGAACTTTATTTGGAAAATAGTGAAGAAGATGCCGGATCCAACACCATAAAGCATGATTACTAATAACAAGATATTTAAATCCGGATTTCTTTGAACACGGAGGGTATTAATTACTCTTCTCCAAGCTTTTTTAATAGCACCTTTTCTTTCGATCTCTTCTCGCCTGCTTTCCTCTACAAAAAGCTGAGCAAATAATGCACCCGTTAATCCTACTAGACCCGCGAAGAAGAAAACATTATTCATCCCTAAGTATTCTGCAATAAATCCGCTTAGAAATCCGCCTAATGTCCAACCTATTGCATTAAACCCGAAGAAGTATCCTAATGTTCGTCCTCTATACTTACTTTCAACGATTTCTGACAAATAAGCATTTATACTTGGATAAACCATGGAGCTAAAAACAGATGCAAACAGGAAGATGACTAAATACTCTATGACATCATCAGCTATGATGAAAAATGGCGTGAACAACGCAATTGATGCCGAACCAAGCACTATAAATGGTTTCCTTTTACCTATTTCATCACTTAGAGCGCCCCAGAAAGGTGATAGTAAAATAGAGAAAATATTCTGCAGTGCGCTTACTAAGGCTACCTCTGTAAATGTTCCGCCTATCGCATAAATAAACACTCTGAAGAGAGTCCAGAATATTGTGTTGTTAATGCTTATTAGGATAAATGAAATCCCCAATGAGACTAGTAATTTTCTATTGATAGACAATGTAGATCCCAAGCTGAAAATTAATTCGTCTAAAAAATTGGCTAGGATTTATTATTCCGTTTCCAACGATTCAAAAGATTTTCATCATTATTTCACCAACTGAGTGAGATAGTTATGAGGATACGTTCATAGTCTTTCTCGTAAATTTGTATCACAATTCAAATTGTTTTAGAGGAGGAATATATAATGATTTATTAATGAAAAAGGTCATCAGTTATCTTAATAAGCGAGATTGAGGACTTCGCATGTTTTCCTTAATGAAAGTTGTGTTACTATTATTCTATATTATATAATATATTATATTGTCATTGGACTAGAATTTGATAGAAAACTACGTAGAATTAAATTAGCGTATTACGCTATCCTATCAGTAATTTTATTACGCAATCCGAAAATACTGATAAAGAGAAAATACGAATGATGTTTTATACCCTACGATTAACAAACGATAGACCACAAGCTATCCTACTGTATCTTCTTAGCATAATATAATGGAATAAGATTCGATCTTCATGGCAGGAACAGAATCTTAAAAAATAAAGCTTCATGACTATCTAGTTTATAATTAATGTAACAGTAAAGCTTGTTCAAATTTAGCACAATAACGTGAGAGGCGTGAATTATGAATTCCAACGTAGTCCTTCCCGAAGTAATCCCATATGAGAGATACGCAGCCTATCACAGACTCTATGGAATAGCTCCCAGACCTAATAGAAATGAAGTGGCCATTGCTACGAATATATCGGGTCAAATAAATGTATGGCTTGTTGATTTTGGTGGGAAAATGCGACGGCTCACTCCATTCACTGAGTGGCGTGCTTTTCCAGTAGCATGGGATGCCACGGGAAATAAGCTCTTTATAGAGGCAGATTATCAAGGTAACGAATTGTCCCAAATTCTCTTATTCTCCTTTGAAAAGAATTGGTATGAATTCCTAACTAATAAATTTGATCACGTCCATAATATCACAAGTGAAACACTTTCTCCGGACCAAAAGCGCATTGTGTTCACGGGAAATTTGGAAGATAAAACCCGATTAGATATCTACGAGCTGGATTTTGGGAATCTAGAGATAAAAAAGCTAGCTGATGGACCCGGCGGTGCTTATGTTGGAGCTATGTGGCATAAGACAGGTAAAATAATTGTAGAGAATGCAATAGATCCTGATACGTCTGAGATATTACTAGTAGATCAAAAGAATATGAAACTGGAAAGACTGACACCTGTAGCGGAAGAGACTATTTTCTGGTATCATCAGCAATATGAAAATGGATTCTTTTTCACATCGAATTATAAGCGTGAATTCTTAGCGCTATATTATTATGATTTAGAGAAAATGAATTATAAGCTCGTTAAAGAGCTGAATTGGGATATATCCGTGTGCGCTGTTGGCTCAGATTATCTTTTATACTCGGTAAACGAAGATGGTATCTCAAAGCTTTATTTGCGAGAACTCGCCACTGAAAAAGAGAAATTAATTGACATACCAGAGGGGGTCGTGTATGGCATAAAAAGTTTTGGTGAGACAGATAAATTTGTATTTACCTTTACATCATATAAGAATCCCGCAGATGCGTATGTCTTAGATCTTGAGGCTGGCGAAAAACCTATTAAGATAACAGAAATGGCTTATGGATCAGTTCCGGAGGAGTATTTCACAAGGCCTAAGATAATTAGATACAAAACATTTGATGAGAGAAATATCTCTGCTCTTCTATATAAGCCGAAGAGGAAAGGCAAATATCCAGTTATCATTATATTACATGGAGGACCAGAAGGTCAAAGTAGACCTGTGTATGGTGCTTTTAAGCAATATATGGGGCATAGGGGTTTCGCCATTGTGGAACCTAATTTCCGGGGATCTTCTGGTTATGGTCGGAGTTTTCAAAGGTTAATAAGAAAAGATTGGGGTGGCGGTGAACTAAAAGATGTGGAATATCTAGTAAAATAC
>JAHKLF010000128.1 GCA_029856615.1 Candidatus Njordarchaeota archaeon | reverse complement strand
TTCCTGTAGTATTTATTAATTTAACAGCCCCCGATAGGTTGAGAAAATATCTAGAAGGAGAAGATGTTATTTGCACTAAATTTATTCCATAATGGTGGTATATATGGAGCCTCTATTTGGATTGCCTCCCATATTATGGAATATGTTTACAACCTTCATAGTGTTCGTATACATAATGTCAATAATAAAGTTCATGGATTTTCTAGTCACTAAAGGTTTTCCGCAGGATGTATCAAGAAAAATTGTCCATGTTGCTGCGGGATCCTGGGTTATTTTCTGGCCACTATTTTGCGCAAAAGACTTGTCATACGTTCTTAATATAGCCGTAGCTGTTTTGTGGACAATTCTTTTCATTGTGAAAGGTTTGACTGCGAGTTCCGAAGATTACGCAGTAAAAACAATGACTAGAAGCGGGGATCCTAAAGAGTTACTTAGAGGGCCGCTGTTCTTTACCTTAGTAATGGAAGTGTTGGGAGTTTTCTTCTTTATGAATTACGCAGCGGTAGTTACAATGGCGATTTTAGGATGGGGGGACGGCTTAGCACCTTTAATCGGCAAGTATTACGGTAGAAGAAAATATAAGCTTCTCGGTAGAGAGAAAACAATTGAGGGCTCTTTAGGGATGTTCTTATTTGGTTTCTTGGGTTCCCTAATTTTGGTCTTTGTAGTACAACCAATCGGGATGCCTCAATCTATAGAGTCTCTAATTTTATCTATACTTATAGCTTGTTTAATAGGTACGATTGTTGAAGCTATTTCACCAGCGGATATTGATAATATTTTGATTCCAATTGCCACAATGATCTATCTCCTTTTTGCTCTATAATCTTTATTTTTTAATCATAAGCTTTCATTAAGGAGGTGGCTTCTTGAGTTCAAAATTCTCTGAAACTATTTCAATGATTTTTAATGCGCCAATGACGTGCGGTTATTCTCTCATTATTTACTTTGCATTGAATCCGGCTAAGGCTACGATTTTTTCAATACTTGGGGTAATAATATTCCTTTACATCATGCCATGGATACCAGTATTTCTATACTGGCTTACTACTAATAGAAGCCCTAGTAGGTTATCTGGAAGAAAGAGGATTCCTTTTATTATAATTGGCCTCATTAGTTATATTTCTGGGGCAATTTATTTTAGCATGCTATCAGCGGAAGAATATATTTTCCTTATAGCTCTTCATATGACTTATGCCATCTTTTCAATTCTCTTAGTGATTGGAAATATCAAATCTAAACCTAGTGTCCACGTGGGCGGGTATGTTGCTCCATTTCTTCTATTAGCACTATCAGTAAACATCATTTTCCTAGGATTATTGATTATAACTCCAGTAATAGGGTGGAGTAGGATTAAGCTCGGCATACATACACTAAATCAGTTGATCCAAGGATTCATTATAGGCGCGATATCCAGTATATTAGCACTATATTTGACTTTTGTCGTGTTTTTCTAATGAGATTTTAGTTTCAACAATGAGGTTTTTTTGATGAGATTTATTCCCTCATAATGCTTAAAAAACGAATTTCCTTAGATACTCTATTTTAGAAGAACACACTAAGCGACCCCCAATGAGGGTTTTATTAATTCATCCACCTACATCATATGCTTTGAAATCAGTACTAAACATATCAAGTCCGCCACTAGGCCTTGCTTACCTAGCTTCTACTATTCGAAACGAAGGCTTTGATGTCAGAATAATCGATTGCCCAGCGGAGGATTTATCCTTATTAGAATTAGGAATGAGAATTAAACAGTACGATCCAGATGTAGTAGGAATCACTGCTACCACACCTGCGATACCAGATGCGTATAGAGTGGCTGAGCTTGCCAAGAAAATAAATCCAAATATCATTGTGGTAATGGGGGGCCCTCATGTCTCATTTACGTCAGTGCAAACACTTACGGAGTGCCCATCTATTGATGTCATAGTGCGGGGAGAAGGTGAAGAGACATTTGCTGAATTACTACGAGCAATGGAGGCTGGAGGAGGATATGAAGATATCAGAGGGATAACCTATAGAAGTGGAGATATTATAAAATCTAATCCTCCAAGACCTTTTATAAAGAATATCGATGAGATACCTATCCCAGCTTACGATTTACTTCCAATGGATAGGTATACAATAAATGGCATTAGATTTGGAACAATAATTACGTCTAGAGGGTGCCCCTATAACTGCATATTTTGTGCATCCTCAGCCTTATTTGGAAAAATATTCAGAGCACATAGTCCCGAGAGAGTCTTAGAAGAACTAAGAATCCTTCGATATGAATATAATATAAGAGAAATAGAATTCTTGGATGATACATTTACACTGAATCCTAGGAGGGCTAGAGAGATTTCCAAAAAGATAATAGAGGAGGACTTGGATATCTCTTGGAGTGCATCTTCGCGAGTAAACACATTTGATTATGAGACTGGCATATTAATGAGAAAGGCTGGAGCTCATACTCTATACTTTGGTATAGAATCTGGAACTCAAAAGATTCTTAATTTTATACGAAAAATGATTACTCTTAAGCAGTCAAGAGATGCCGTAAAAACGGCTAAGAAAATAGGATTTAATACATTAGGGTCTTTTGTTATAGGTTTTCCCATAGAAACTGAACAAGATATTAATAAGACTATAGACTTTTCCAGGAAGCTTAACCTGGATTATGCTCAGTATACTATCGCCACGCCGTTCCCTGGTACATATCTATGGAGCTACGCTTTAAAACACAATTTATTGTTAACAAGAAACTGGAGGAAGTACACTGCCGTGGATGTAGTTATGAGAAGCTTTTACTTAAGTCCAAAGCAGATAAAAAGGTTCCTAATTAAAGCTTATGTTGCTTTTTATCTCAGATTAAAATACCTTATAAACGACATCGTAAAGCGAAAGGGATTCCTAGCGCTACGGGCAATCACGGGAACTCTAAAATCCGTGATTCGAAGAATTTGGCAAAGATAATTCCGATTTCCTGGGGCTCTTCAGCAACTAAGCGAGTACCCAGAATTGATCACCAATTTTGCCCACTTCAAGCGTCTCAATTTCATTATTTCTTCTTTAACATCATCTAGATCTATCTCTCTTATTTTTTAACCTCTTCTACGAATTTTTTGACTTTAATTCTTCTATAAAATCTAATTAGCTCCACTATCGTATCGTTCAGACTCTTAGTTTTTAATTCTTTTCTAATTGTGTCCAACTCGGTCACCACTTTCTTTCTCACGGTTATTGTTGTATACTTTCCCATAGAATTCTCTTCATCAAATTTTAGTGATCACTGTAAAAAAGATTTGATCAATTCAATAATGTGATCATGTATAGTATAAACATTGTGAATGGTGAGAAAGATTTTATCATAAGATTATTCCAGCGGTTAATAATCAATTGCAAGATCATAATATCTCTTGCATTGCTTTCTCTGGCGTTAATATTTTCAATTTATATTCTGTTTCCTTTGCGATTAAATTGAAGTGAGTTATATTCCTAGTAATAATCGGGATCTTATTTTTCCAACATATAGCGGCTATGAATACGTCTCTTAATCCTATTGGTTTTCCTTTTTTATGCAACGTCACGTCGATTTCCGCGGCGATTTTAGCGGATTCAGCATCAAAAGGCAATACAGTTACCCATAACAGAAATGATTTCACGTCATCTAATTCCTTTTCGTATCCGCTATATTTTGGTCCGTAGAATAATTCATACACCGTAATGGATGTAACAAAAAGTCGAGCTTTATTTTTTGATTTATTAATAAATTTGCTTGCCGCAGAATTTCTATCTTTTAAAAACTCAATGACTACGTTTGTATCTAGGCAGAATTCCAGTGTTTCCACCTCTCTCCGATAACTTTAGTTAATTTCTCAATATCCACGTGCTTCCAACTCCCCGCTAATTCATCTAGCGTCTTAATTTTCTGGATAATAAGCTCATTACCCTTTAAAATTACTTTAACATAGTCTCCCTCTTTTATTCCAAGTTTCTTCGCCATTTTACTTGGAATTGTTATTTGACGGTTTCTAGTCACTTTAATTATCGCCATTACTATCACCATTAATTTCTATTAGTATCACATGATTTTACTATATATAAAATTTCTACTATAAATCTCGAAAAATACTATAATTATTAACCCATAACGGGCTAGAAAAATAAATCATCAAGAGAAGCGCCAATAAGCTTATCAGACGCCTCCCCCGCTTATCTTGTAGACAAATCCCTCCTTATCTACAATTTTTGTCTCTCTTATAAGTAGCATATGCGTTGAGTTACCGCATTAATTAAATGAGCTAATATCGTATCTCCGTAATGCGCTGTTGAATTTCTTTTATTGGATATGGAATGTTCATTATATAGTTTCCAAGAAATTTAACATTTAAAATCTAGCAAATATGGGGAAGGACGATAAGCATTGATAATTAATCATCTGTGGGATAATTCTCTTAAAGAAAATAACCAAAAATATGCATAGATTGATTATATCCTAAATTTTTTAATGTGTTTAAGGCGAATCACTTGTCTTTTGAAGAATTTATTAAAGCTATGCAAAGAGATTATTGCTTAAAAGAAATTTATAAGTATCAGGCTGATTTTGATAGTGATCATGGTTGGTTCTGGAGTATAAAGAGTAATTCAGATTTCATAGCACACTTACAATATCTAGGAATAGCTCTAGCTGGAGAGGTTGGAGAATTCTGTAACTTAATAAAAAAGTTGTTAGGAATTACAAATCAAGTGGCGAGATTCCAGCTGAAATGTTAGAAAAGCTGAGGGAAGAGCTGGTTGATATTTTCATTTATGTTATTAAAGGTGCATCACAGTTATTTAGAATGAATTTAGGTGAAGAATATTTTAGGAAAATGGAGAAAAACAAAGAAAGGTTCCGGAAGTATAAAGATAGTTTAATGTAAGTAATTTAAAAAGCTTTAGTGTCGTTTTGCGACCATACACACCAACTGCTTACTTATTTCTTGGCAATTTCTAGCTACATTGATGGAGGGTAGCCATCCGGCGCCTCAAAGGCTGATCTTATTTT
>JAHKLF010000127.1 GCA_029856615.1 Candidatus Njordarchaeota archaeon | reverse complement strand
GACAATATTACGCGCCGCGAAGGTTTTTCTTAAGGGAGAGATACTAGAATTAGAAGATATAAAGGGGATAGGCCAGTATTCCGCAAGACTTGCTAGAATTTTGGGATTAAGAAAGTATGATGAATTTCCAGTAGATCGGTGGTTTTCGACTCTAATACCACGCGTATATGCTGGTGAGGAGATATGGTCGATAAAAGAAACAGAAAGCTTTGCAAAGAAGAAATGGGGCAAATGGGCGGGTTTAGCTGCGGTAATGATAACAGTAGTTACGGGAGCTAAGCCTCTTAGAAATATTCTAAGTGACATTCAACATGGTAATATTCGACCACTACCCGATGAGCCTGCCCCGTTAACCCTCTGGAGATATAATTTAGATTGAGTTACTATAATATTTAACCAAGTTTAAAATTATTGCATGATATTCTCTAGTAATCCTATGCAGTGAGAATTATGTATGATGCGATAATCGTAGGGGCTGGACCGGCTGGTCTGTCTACGGCTTTGTCCGTATGGTTACATTCAGTAAGAAGAGATTATTATCCTGAGATATTAGTTATAGATAAGGAGAAAAACCCGGGAGAGAAAAAACCATGCGGTGGCATGATATGCAAAATGGCTCTGAATATATTCCCTTCATTAGAGAAGTTTTCTAGTAAGAAAATAAGACAAGTCAGAATACTTTATCGTAATAGAAGGTTTACTGTCAATTTTGATGATGTAGTAGCTATTAATATTGATAGGCACATTCTAGCAAGATTTTTAATGCAAAAAATCGCGAAATTGGACACTGTCGAATTAAATCTTGGAGAAAGTATTCAGCACGTAAATGCTTCGTCTGATGGTGTTACGGTGTACTCTAATGATAAAATTTATCGCGGAAAGATTCTTGTAGGAGCAGACGGGGTATTCTCGATTATTAGGAAGGAGATTTTTGGTTATAGCTATGATTTAGATGAATTAGGGGTTGCTTATCAAGTGCGGTTAAGATTATCAAGGAATACGATTGATGAGCTTTTCGGCGATGCTAATGAATTTTATTATGGGAAAGAATTTAGCCCCGCAGGATATGCATGGATTTTTCCTCATAGGGATCACATCAGAATTGGAGTGGGAGCTATAGCGTCAAAAATAAGGGGTTATGATTTACGGACATACGTCAGAAAACTTATTATGAAGTATAATTTGCAGAATGAGAAAATAATCAAGGAAGAGGCATATCTTGTACCTCTCTCAGGGGGATCAAAAAGAATAACTGCTCATAGAGTGCTCCTAGTTGGTGATGCCGCGCATCAAGTAGCTCCATTGTCTGGAGCGGGTATACATTTAGCTATAATAGCTGGACTGCTAGCTGGGGAAATTATTAGTAGATGTTTAATTAAGAGGCGACGTTTATCCTATTCTCTCAAGCAATATGAACGAATTTGGAATTGCCTATATGGAATTGAATTAAGATGGCAGAGGAGATTAGTGAACTTTTTGCTAAAGAGAGGGTCTAAAGTGGCTATGGATAAGAAAATCAATAATTTGATTAGAAAGTTTGCTGAGCTTCTTTTAGGCTTAACTTCCACATATGATCTAATAAAATCATGGATTTATACGCAGTTTCTTAAGATAATTAGAGGCTATTAAATTTTTTCTCGCTGTTCTAAGTATAATGTGATTTCTTTCCAGAAATTATAAGTCTCATAACACATTATTATCAAGGACATAACTGTTGCAAAAATAGCAAATATTAGGCTAATCATGAGATTAAAAGAGATTAAAATGAATTCGAAAACTAGCAAAGCACTTAAAATGCCAGCGTAAATAGAAAACCTAGGTAGAAATCGTCCCGAGACTATGACAAAATATTTAGCGATGCCAATTTTTATTGGCTTGTTTATCATATACTTATTATTCACTTGCTTTATTAGCTTCGCATTTAATAGTTTATTGATATGATAATGCGCTAGACTTGGACTCGATAGGCCTAGTGCTCTCATGATTTCCCTTACGCCAACTGGGCGCCTTTCTCTTAGCATATACAGATATACTCGTAGAGTATTTCCCTGCAATATTTGAGTATGCTCCATATTCACTCCCATGAAAGCACTAGTTTTTCCTCAAGTCTCTCAGATTTCATTTTTATCCCAATGAAGATTATGAGGATTAAGAATAATAGATCCCATAACATCAGCAATATTAAAAAGGATGACGGACTAGCCGCCGCTGGAGCTGATTTAATAACGTGGTTTTCTGAGCTCATTGTTTGTTTACTTATTATAGTGTTTAGGATTAGTAATAGATTGCCTCCAATAAAGCCTCCAATCATCACGCCGATGACGAAATACTTAATTATATACTTAATTAGTTTCTTCTTCGACATTAATTCATAATTTCCCGTTCTAATTTTTGAACCCTCCCGTTCAAATGGGTATAATTATTTACCCACACCGCATCTCTATTTTGATGAATAGGGTTTTCTGGTGATGGCTAAATGGAAGAAACTAAAGTTAGAAGGTTAAATCTCATCTTAAAGGTAAGATTAGTTGAATTTTTATTCTTTTCGATATTTGCATTCGGCTTATCATGGCTCATAAGTGATGTTTTAAAATACCTAAAGTTGCCGATATCAACAGCTTCTATAGGTACAATGATTTTTGGATTAACGGGAATTGTTGGTTGTGAAATAATAATTAGATGGCTTAATAAATTTTTTCCAGATAAGCAGTAAGTCGGAAATCATCATGATCAATCTTAGTATCATGATATTAATGTTAATAATGACATTCATGTGGGGAGCGTTTTTTCAACTCATCTTTTTTAGGCGAAGAGGGTTCGCTTATGAGACAGTAAGGGAGAAAGCATCATCTTTGGCAGCTCCAGCGCCCTTATTCGTAATAAGTATGATAGTAACGATTCTAATGATCATTGTGATTTACGTTATATATTTACCATTAATTAGAACGAGACTGACGCTAAAAAGAGACATGGATTAAAAATTAAACGGAGGTATAGAAATTTAATCTTCTTCCGCAATCCTAAATCTTCTAAGAAGATTTAAGTAAAGTCGTGCTCCTTCAGAGTCGTATAATCTGCGTGAATCGATAATACTGCCACCTATCCATCCAAAGATGTAAGATATACTTAACCACACTAAGTAAAGGATTAAACTCATGTAAGCATCAATGCGCGCTAGGAATATGAAATCATATAAGTAGATTGGCATCATTATGAGAGCGATTAACCCAGGTATAATAGAGGATAATTTCTTATTTCCTATGATAAGACCTATTAATAGGATTCCGACAATCGTTATTATAAAATACAATAAGCCTATTATATTACCACCAGTAAAGTATAAATGAATGTCAATCAGATAGATTAAGGATAGTATAACAAAGAGGATAGCTCCAGAAGCTATTTTTGATAAACTTCTTTTTGTGATGTGACTGGCGATTATATGTTCAATTTCTTTATCTATATCTTCTTTCGTATAGGGATGTAATTGTGCTATTTTATGTCCTATTTTCTTAATCACGTTGAGAGAATCCAGTTTATCGTAAAGAAATACCTGGTAAAAATATTCATTAGAGGCGATTTTAAGAGGATTAATACAAATTTTCTTCTCAAATAAGGTGATAATCTGAGGAGCATCCTTGAAGGATCTTCCCAAGAAGTCTCTTAATGTGCCAATTAGATTTTTAAGCCTATCAACCATTTCTGGTTTAGTGATTCTTCTTCCACTATATGAGAAAATAAGGTCGCTCTTTTCGTTGAAGATATAAATTTCGTCAATCAATCAACGCACCACTTGAGACTATTTCAAATTTTTTAAATGCATTAATTTTTCCTTGTATAAAAATTTTTAGTGCTAGAATTTCTCATGAGGCAGATTTCTATTATTGTAACCTCCGAGCCACTATATTAATGGGATCAAAGGGCTGATAGAGCTCCGGTGTGATAATACTCTTATGAGTGTCAATAATTTTTCATTCAGCATTGCTAAGTAATCTTGCTAGCTTATGTTATATACACGTAAATCAAGTGTTAATTAATTCGTCCAGGTATTCAAGGTGATTTTTCCCATTTACGATAAAATCTTCATTTAGCTTTTAAGCACTAAAATGCAGTATCAAAAGGTTTCTCATCTATAAGAATTTTTGCAAGTCTGCGTATATCTCCTCTTATGAATTTAACTTTATAACTCACTCCGTGTTCTTTAGATTTTCTAACGACGTCTTCGGTGTATATGAGAGAGAAATTTATTCCGATTGCTTCATATCAGAGTTTTGTCAAGTTAACGGATATCCTTTCATTGTTGCACATCAAATCAAGCACTTTGCATTTCTTCACGCCGTGTTGCTTCTTTCCTTCTATGCCTGTTCTCATCTCATATTCATTACCTCCTGAAATAAGTGGCCTTTATTAATAAAAAAAGTCGTGGATCTAGTCACCCATAATCCAGCACTTCTTAAGAATTATGAAGAACAGTTCCTAAGACGAGTTCTTATCTAAGAGGGGAGAATAAACACGAGATATGTTGTTATTATTCAATGTATGATGATAGTCGAAGACCGATTTTAATCACCAGTTTATAAATTTGATTGAGAACGATTACGTCTTCTATGCATTAAAATTAACTATCAATAGCTATCGTACTCTAAAAAAGACTGAAGGACGGGATAACAGATCCTCAACGGAGCCAAAAATTGGTATTCTAGTGATTTCTATGATTGTGTTCTCCACAATATCTCGAACATATTATTTAAATTAAACTGAACGTTATTTTTAATTACGATTCATTATCACGATGATTAAGGGATAACAAAGTGAGCGCTATGGATATAGCTAAAATTGCGAAGCGATTAGGAATTGATACTGATGCCTTTAAGTTATACTTTGAACTTCTCCCTTATGGCTATATATCTATTAACGCTTTCCCAGATATCACAACATTAAGTTCGGGGGTAGCATTTCAGCGATTAGAAGTGCTTAAAAAAATGGGGGGGATTCTTGAATTAGATAAGAAAGTAGGAAGATTAATAGTTTTTCCGTTGTACAAG
>JAHKLF010000126.1 GCA_029856615.1 Candidatus Njordarchaeota archaeon | reverse complement strand
ATGCACACGTCATTAATGCTAATATTGTACAGAAAATTTAACGAGGATCCATTCATTGTCTTCATTAAGGATCCTAAGAGGTTTTACGATACTATAAGAAATTTCCTCGGAGAAGCCACGGATTTACTCGTCAAAAGAATTGCAGAATACATGATCAGAAATTATAACATGGGAATACCTATAGATGATTTAATTAATCGACTTAATGCGGTATTAAGATTAGACGAGATGCAAAGAAGAGAGAAATTTGGAGAGCTAATAGAATTTGTCATAGATAAAGTTTTGAGCAGTACTACAAAATAGCAGAAAATTCGGCAAAAATGATGCCGTCACGAACTGAGCAGGAAAACTTGCCCAAACTTACCCAAAGTTGGGCAAAGTTCCCCAAACTTAGACAAATTTACTCACACTAGAATTTATGTAGTACAAAATATTACTTTGTTTCTTCACAAAAAGAGTATTTTCGCATAATTACAGGTACCTCATCCGGTTCATTATGATTGCGTAAAATACTCATATAGAGTCTAGATAGATACTCTACTGCCTCGATTCCGCTCATACAATTCCCTCGCAAATTTCACAAGTTTCTGCGTAACCATTTTACGATGACGAGAACAGCACGTTGAGCAATATTCCTGTGGTCGCGGTTACAACGACACCATGATAGCTCGAGCGGTAACCGAGGAGAATGGAGTCGCAGAGCTAGATATTGCGGGTTACGAGGGCAAAGAGATCGGGGTAAGAATAGCGGATGACGATTACGTAGAGACAACAAGTATAAAGATTAAGATACCAGAAGCGAGAAGGGGAGGAATCAGCGCGCTACCAGTTAGTAGAGAGACACTCGGCTTAATCGGAATTTCTCTCGCAGTCCTGGTAGTGGTCATCCATAGTCTCTCAAGAAGACGTAGGGGAGAGGAAGAAATGCTTAGGATTCTAGAGGAAGCCCGGAGATTGATGTATGAGAGGGAAGAAACAGCATCCGCTGAGGAAGCTAATTCTTTTAATTTTGAATAAAGTTTTAACCGCATTTTTCCTCCTTCTTTTTCTTGGTGATGTTAATTGGACGAAGAAAAATTGAGGCGCTTAGTCTCACTTCTAGGGCCGGAAGCGAGAAGAGGGCTTCTAAAATTTTTTGTGAATAGGGGCGTAAAGCTTGCGATGATAGCAAAGTTAAGCAATGTAAGTGATTCGACTTTAAGAAATTTTATTTATGGCAGAAGGCATTCCATCCGTGATGACATCTTTCTTTCAATCTTAACAAAAATTATTGAATTATTTCCTCACGAAACAAAGAATTTCCTCGAAAAAATTTCTAGTGAGATAAGAGAATTAGCTGAAGAAATTTAGAACTATCTTCTTAGTTCAAATTGAAATGCTATTATTTCAAAATGAAAGATTTTTATATCAATTTGCATGTTATGTTGTTTGAGGAGCATTCGCGATTAGGGATCATTATGTCTATCTACGGTTCAGCGAAGTTCGAGAAAGATAAGCTGAGGATAAAGATCATCAAAATAGTAAACAACAAGAAACAGGAAAAAGAAATCACCATCGAGCTAGATGAAGCACCACTGATCCTCCCAGTCCCAACAGCATACTTCTCAGGAATGAGGCGGAAGCAATGGACAAGGTAAAAGTACTGATGATAAGGCTCAGCGAGGCAGAATACGAAGCACTAACAAAGCGGAAGGGTAAGCTAAGCTGGAGAAGAATCCTAATGAAATGCATCCTAGACAAAGCATGGAGGCTAGAGGAAGCATACTGGCACGCGGAGAGGATAGGGGAGATAATCCAAGACAAGGAATTCACGAGAAAACTGAAGAGGGAAATCACAAAAAGGCTCTTAAGAGAAGAATGAGTGATATGGAGGAGAATTAACTTGAAGGAGGCTAGGGCTTATAAGGTTAAACATGGCTACGATGTGGGTGATTTGATAACTAAATATCAGTGGATACTTCAGCTAGCAATAGATTACATCTGGGGCAACATTATGTGGGTGGAAAAAGAAGTTAAGAACTATTATATAGTTCTAAAGAGTAAGAAGAATATTGAACTTCTTAAACTTCAAGGAAAGCGATTCAAGGTTTATGGGAGAAAGATCCATGTCTATTACACAGCAAAGAGGTTGATTCCAAAACTCCCAAAATCATCAAAATTCATGAAAGATCTTAGAGACTATCTCCAGGTTTTTTTGGAAACAAACTCCCTACGCTTCTCACTACGTGGATTCTGCCATAAGAACTGCATATTGGATCTTAGAGTCTTGGAGAGAAAACTATCTAAATGGGAAATTCGGAAGGAATAAACCAATCATTAAAAAGAGATTTGCTAGGATCAAGAATTCTCTATTCAGAGTTAGAGATGGAGAGCTTATCTTAACTGTTGTCCCTAGACAAGTCTATTTGCGGTTTAGGATTGACAGTAATTGGTTCTATGATCGTGTAAGGGATTGGAAGCTTGGAGAAATAATACTCAAAGACAAGGAGCTAATCCTAATGTTCACTAAAGAGATTGAGGATGAGAATATCAATAAGGTTATTAGCTGGGATATGAACATGTTTACAATGGACGGATTTGGAGACGAAATAGGAGTTGTAAAGAAATCCATTAGAGAACTCTACAGAATACATATCACCTATCACAATAAGAGAAGGAAGGTACAGAAGATGCTTAACAAGAATCCAAAACAAGCTAGGAGATTATTAAAAAAGATTAATAAGAGGGAAAAAGACAAGGTTAGAGATTTCATCTACAAGTTTACGACAGAGTTAGCTAGAGAATTCTCTGACTACATTCATGTCTTCGAGGATCTTAATAAGGAAGTAATGTATAATAGGAGCAAGAAGCATAATAGAAGCATAGCTTTGCACAATTGGAGGAGAATAGTTGAAGTATTAAAGTATAAGGTTAAAGTCATCGAGGTTGATCCAAAGTTCACAACTAAGACCTGTTCTAGATGCGGTAGCTTAGACACAATTATAAGGAATGGAACAGTAATCTGCAAGGAATGCGGACTCAAGATAAACCGACAACTAAACGCTGCAATAAATATCTATCTGAAAGGAAAGGGACTGAAACGGACGGTTCAGGTATGGAATAAGCTGATTAAACCAAGACTAAAGATGTGGGGAGTCGGGGTCCCCCCGAACGGGGCTAAGTCCAATGACATGCCCCCAATGAACCCAGAGGGGGTAGAGGATGATGTGGCCCAAGGGGAAGTTGGACAAATTTGGGTAACTTTGTCCAAGTTTGTCCAACTTCCCCAGACCCCCTAATAGCTATTCCGCATATCTCTATGATAAATAGGGGAGAGCATCACAAACAAATACGCTTGTTTGAA
Organism: Candidatus Njordarchaeota archaeon; assembly: GCA_029856615.1. Taxonomy (GTDB): domain Archaea; phylum Asgardarchaeota; class Njordarchaeia; order Njordarchaeales; family Njordarchaeaceae; genus Njordarchaeum. Next base: position 1,772 of record JAHKLF010000126.1, on the reverse strand, counting down.
GAATTTTTAACATTATTAAGAGAGCTTATAAGAGAGGCTGTAATCAAAAGATATGGCGACAAATACATAATTCCAGAGCCAAAACGACAAGAAGGATATGAAGAGATATGCGTATTACTAAAAATTTAGTATTATTTCGTAGCCTACCAGAATATTTTATTTCCTTAAACTAATTACTAAGAAGGGCTACAAAGCGCTGGACACGGCTCAAAAATATAGGATAATTGATTAGCAATTTTTCGGTTTCTTGTCGTATATTAAGTTCCATGGAGAATAACCTTTGAATTCATTGTTAATATATCGTATCTTGGCAGCACTATTTCCCCTATTTCTTCGCTACGAATTTCGAGGATCGTATTGCGGGCCCCGCCTAAACTCATCAGTTCGTCATTTAGGCGGGTGCCTGTCGCCCCTTTTCCTGGGCTTGAGTGCTGTACTGGTTTATTTGTTGGTGCGAATTCCCCCAGATAATGGAATAGCATTGGCGGTGTTATTCTAATTGTTACGAATTCCTTTCCATTATGTATTGCTATTCTTCTTCCTATCATTTCTGGGATTATAATCATGTCCCTTACATGTGTTCTTATTGTTTTTCTGGGATGCTTTCTGAGTTTTTCTAATAATTTTCTTTGCTCTGGCGTGAAACCTCTCTTAAGACTTCTCCTTATCCTTGCTGGAGCTATCTCAGCTAATTTTTCTACGGGCATTTTTAGGAGCTCTTCAAGCGTATATCCTCGGTATGTGAATTTCTTCCATGCACTTGGCCATTTGCTCGTATCTACGTAACTCATATTTGCAACCTCCATCCAATTCTAACTTATGGTTTTTAAAGATCATGATTAGTATTTCTATTTTTTGATTTTGGTGAGGAGGTAACGATGTCTAAGAGACCTTTATTAGTAAGAAAGATTAAAAATGGTACCGTTATAGACCACATACCCGCCGGTACTGCATTAACTGTGCTTAAAATTCTTGGTATTACTGGTCGAGAAGGCTATGTTATCGCAATTGTCATGAATGTTAACAGTAAGAAACTTGGTGTAAAGGATATAGTTAAAATTGAGGGGCGAGAACTTAAGAAAGAGGAGGTTGATAAGATAGCCTTAGTCGCACCTACAGCTACTATAAATATCGTTAGGGATTACGCTGTTATCGATAAGTACAAAGTATCGCTTCCCGACCGGATCGTGGGAATAATTAAGTGTACTAATCCAACGTGTATATCCAGAAAAGAGAATGAGCCCGTAGCACCTACATTTAAGGTCATTTCCAGGAACCCCGTTAAACTTCAATGTGAGTATTGCGGAACCTACGTTACTAGCGAAGATATAGTTGCCCAACTCACTAAATAAGCTTTAATACAGAAATTCCTCGGGTTCCTCGATAACTAACCTATAGGAGACTTCCTCACCCGCGGGTGTCAGCATTTTAAGAATTCTGTGTGCCTCCTCCCCAAACTTCTTACCGTATTTCTTAATAAGTTCCTCCTTTGGAGGCACTCTTCTTCTTATCTCTATTACATCACCAGGCTTCGCTCTCAATATTCTAACAGCCGGATCCGTTACTAAAATCTTGGGTAACAATTCGGGATTACCGCCCGCGTACTTTTCAATCACTTTTCTTGCTTCTTCCGGGGGTAAAACTCTGTTTTCGGGTACTAACCAATGATCAAAAATGTATACTAGCGGAGCTCCCCTATGAACAAACTCTACGCCCTCTTGCTTACCAATAGCCTCAGCTTGCGTTGTGACCTTTCCCGTTGTAGCGATCAT
>JAHKLF010000125.1 GCA_029856615.1 Candidatus Njordarchaeota archaeon | reverse complement strand
CACCAGTATCCAGTTGCAACTGGTCCATTCTACGTATATGATTACTTAGAGAACCAGTGGATTATCCTTAAGAAGAACCCATACTACTGGAACTCTACACTATATGAGGGTACCAATTATGGTACCATTGAATACGTGATTTACTCCATCAAGTCAGAGACCGAAACTAGAATATCCTTGTACACACAGGGAGCCGCAGATTTCTGTGCTGTACCATTAGATAGAGTAGAGGACGTTAATGGAACCACACTAGATGGATGGCAAATAATTGAGGAGAAAGACCCAGACTTACTAACGTACGACATTGTCTTCGTTGTATGGAACACTTACAAGTTCCCATTCAACATCACATTAGTAAGAAAAGCTCTAGCTTACGCAACACCTTACGAGCAGATTTACTCACAGATCTACAGTGACTTCGCTTTGCCATTGTATGGAGTTATACCAAAGGGCATGTTCGGTTGGACTGACTATGGAATCATCCACTACACATACGATCTCGATAAAGCCAAGCAGTTAATTGATGCAAGCGGAATATTCGCTCCTAAGGCTGTCATGAGCACCTTACCACCATTGTTCATTGCCCTGCCTCCAATACTCCTCCGCCGCGAAGAATAAACTCCCTTCTTTATATTATATTTTAATTATTTTTTAGTCTCTCGCTTACTTCTTTTGTCCCTCGTTTGATCATGTAGAATGCTATTACTACTATTATTGGCCCGATTCCTAGTCCCCATAACAGTACTTCTATAATAAATAATGATGCACCTACCAATAGTAGTTGTGCTGGTAGTCTTAGTTTGTCTAGTATCTCGAAGTTCTCTACTAGTTCGTGAATCGCCCAGCTTAGGAGTATTATTGTTATAGCGAATAATATTTCGTGAACTATAACCATTGTTCTTAATGGTTCGGGATTTATCGTCATTTCCATGGTGCCACTCTCTATACTCTTCCATAATTGGTTTATCAGGTTCATGTACTGGGTATACGTGTAGAAAATGTTTATTGTTGCTAGTGTTATCGCGTATATCCCCCAGATCATTGGTGCTATTGCGAGTTTTGATGGTAATTGCAGTTCCAATTCCTTGGCTAAGTTTTTAAATTTCCTTGCACAGTAAATTATTGCTATGCTTAACGCTATGAGAGAAAAAGTGAAAACTCCCCCGTATAGTAAGTGATAACTAAGTATTACTGGAATTAATGCTTCTGCATTACTCGGGTTTGCGCCTAAAAGTTCCTGGAATACGCATATAGTTTCGCTGTACCGTATTAATATTAGTGGAGGCAATATCAGATAACTCAGATACGTTATTGTTACATATCTAAACGCTATTGATAAGTCTTTAAATGCGGTTGAGACGGAATAGATTTCATCTCTTTTATTCATTTTCTTCACTTTCTTGTTAAACGCTTGAATAGAATTCTTTTACTTGCGGATATTTATCTATAATCCAGTTATACAATATGCTTTCGGATAGTTTCCAAGCTGGTTCATAGATCCTGAAATCGTTCGTGAGTATGAGAGGATAATAAGCTTTCTGGCTGAGCAGTATATCTACCCTTGTTTTAGGGACTATTTTTAGTCCGCTCTCTATTAGTCCTTTTAAGTATAGACCGATTACGTATGGTGAGGCTTCGTCTCGTCCTATTAAGTATCTAAAAATGGGTTCTTTCCTATTTATTAATCTCTTGGATGGAAGAAAGAGCGCTCTGTATCTTGACCAGTCAATGTCCAACTGTGTTCTTTCATAGAAATCTTCTTCTGATACTTGCGCTAATTTCTCGGCATTTTCATATGCCTTAAGGAAATAATTAACTAAATCTAGTCCACTTAATCTGTGATCTAGGACTATACCCTCTATAGGTTTCCTTGTTGATAGCTTAACTAAGGATGTTTTTCTCGTTGCTAATACTGCTACGATCGGGTCTTTACATAGCTCTGGTATTAGACTATCCACTAATATATCTACTTTCCCTTTTTTTGTTTTGTAGATTATTCTAACATATGGTTGCCAAATAAGTCTCCCTTCGGCTATTAAAGTTTCTGATAATTTTTTAGGGACAGCATAGAATGTCAAAATGTTCTCCCCCATTTCTCTGTTTATTAATGCATCTAACTTAAATTAAGGAGGCCTTTAACTTTAAATCTATAGTTCACGAATCTGCTAGACCTTTGAGGCGTAAGGAGTTGTTAGTACTTATTATCTTTAGGAAAAAGATCTTTGTCCCATTGATAATAGGGGTGGCCTTAGTCGTTAGTTTAATAGCGACTCCGCTTTGGATTGGTGAATATATAGCTTCGTCGCAACTTAAAAGTAATTTCGAATGTGCTTTAGTGGACATTAAGGTCACCATTAGGGTTTCTAACTTTAATGATTTCTCAGATCTTGAGAATGATATTCGGGTATTTGATTTTATTAGAGATATAAAAACTGTTATCTCTAGGTCTGAAAAGTCGATCATTCTTAGGGCTAACAATATTACGTTATATCCTGCTTATAACGGCACGAAATCCCTTTTATTAGCCGCATTCAATGCTAGTTCTTGGAAGGGAAATATAACTATTAAGCATGGGGAATTACCTGTCAATAATAATGAGATTGCTATCACTTCAGATCTTGCCGAGCTCTTTGGAGTTAACATAGGGGATGAAATAGAGATCCTGTCACCGTATGGGAACTTTAATAAGACTTATAAGGTGGTTGGGATCTTCCACGTCTCTGAACTGCTTGAAAAGGTTCTATACGAGTACGATTTGCTTGCATCAAAAGTTCCTGTGAGAATCAGGAATAGGACGCAGTATTATTGGGGAATATGCTTATTCACCACAGATGAATTAATTGGTGGTTGGGGTTTAAGTAGTTCATATTCTGGATTTCCGACATATCTCATTTGGATAGATAAGGAAAGAATATTTAACCCTTGGAATCCTGAACAGATGTATGTTGACTTAAAAAAGATTGATAGTAAGATAATTTATACTATTACTGATTACGTCCCAATAGTCTCAGTTAAGTACGATAATTACTTAGAAATAATCGTCGAGAATTACGCTGATTGGCCATCCGCCTTGAAACTTCAGTTAACGTACGCGATTCTTCCAAGCTTTTTTGTGGGTGGATTCTTATCAGTGATTATTGGTTGGACCTATATTAACAGGAGAAAGCGAGAAATAGCTTTATTTAGAATTAGAGGTGTTAATAAGAAGCAATTATCATTAATAATCGTTTTCGAATTCCTTGTTGTAAGCTTGTTTGGAAGCATACTTGGTTTTCTATTCTCCGGCACGTTGACGATTATTTCAGCGTATATCCTTTTCCCATACTATGCTTATAGGTATAGTGTAATCATAGTACTTTTGGAGAATATGATAAACTATCTAATCATTTCTATCCTTTACGGTATCTTATTTGGATTCCTTAGTGTTATCCCCGCATCCATACAAGCTCTTAAGATAAGTATTATAGAGGGTCTAAGTCCATACCTAGAAAAAATTGAGAAAGAACCGAGACCTATTTACAGTTTCTTCTCAGTGTCCGTAGGCATGTATTCCCTCCTAGAATCATATATGGGCTTATATGTTCTGAAGAATATAGCCTTAAAGTTCATGGTTGCTAACTCTGCCTTGATCCAGGTGATAGGCGTATTAATATTCGTCATGGATATAGTCGCTATTGGAACAGGTCCGTTCGCTCTTGCTTACGGTTTAAGTAAGATCGTGGCATATTATTCTTCAAAAATGATGACTATCCTTGAATCCGTAGCTAAATTCTTTGCAAAATCGTTTTCACCCATAGCTACAAAGCATTTTGCACGAAGACCGGCTAGGACAGCTAGATTGATTTTCGTTACAGCATTAATAATGTCTTTCATGCTTACGGCTGGTATTAATTCTGCTACAAACGTTAATGAGATAACAAACCTTGTTAAGGTTATTGTAGGTGACGATTATAGGGTTGATTTATTATCTAGGCCTAAATCCATTGATTTCTGGGAGAACACATTCTTGCCCGATTTAATGAATATTACGAATGAAATCGATGTTACGCTAGCATATTACATGTATAAGCCCATTCGACTCGGTCTACCGTACGCACTAATTATTGCTGTTGATCCAAAATATTTCGATAATTCATTTATAACTGATGATTGTCTCCAGGGAGTAACTGTAGTGGAAGCCAAGAATTATTTCCTAAATGGTACCAATGCTATACTAGGTATATCCGCAAAAACTAGCTATGGTTTTCGTATAGGGGATTCAATTTCCTTCAGATTTAGTTTTAAGGGAGAAAGTGAAATTATAACATTTAAGGTGATTGGATTCGTCTCTTTTATGCCAGGATTACTAACTGATATTTATGCTCCACAAAAAGATGATCACATTATCATGCTGGTTAATTCTGAGAACGTTAAGAGATATCTTCAAGCGCCATATAGGTTACTTATACATAAGGATGGAGATTTCAGTGACGATTGGTTCATAGGTGAGTTAAAGGAATTATTCTTTAAGTACTCTTTATATGCAGATATCTATTGTTATAGAGAAGTATTAGATTTCGCCCTCAGAAGCTCTATATCTGGTTTAATGGCAAATATCTATAAGGCCGAGTTCACTCAGTTAACGATAGTTACAGCATTCAGTATATACATCGTGTTATTGACGGAGTATTTAGAGAGACGGAGAGAAATAGCTTTAATGCTGAGTAGAGGCGCGTCTAGAAAGCAAGTGTTTTCAATAGCCGAAGCAGAAGCCTTCCTCATCATTATGACTGGATTAATCACAAGCATTATTATTTCGTGGGGATTTGCATATCCCTTACTGGAAATGGTTACTTATGGTCTCATTGGAGCGCATCAACCCCCACCAGGACATGGAATAATTATATCAATGGATACACTAAGTGCATTAGCTTTAGAAGCTATTATCGTTTTCATATCAGCTAGACTTGCAATGCAATCTGCATTAAAGATAGATTTACCAAAAGAAATTAGGATATATCATTAGCCTTATATTTTCATTTTGTTTAGCTTTGACTCTATTTCTTCGAGCTCCTTTCTTATCTTTGTGTTTCTATTATTTAGTGTATCGATATCTATTATCCCTTTCCTCTATTTTTTCTCCAATCTCCTTTTTGCCTCT
>JAHKLF010000124.1 GCA_029856615.1 Candidatus Njordarchaeota archaeon | reverse complement strand
GACAAAAAAGCATCTCCTCTTATTGAAGAGGGACTATTAATAGGCCTAGCATTAATTATCTTTCTCATAATACTAGCCATAGTATCCGATATATTGACTTGGATTAACGAATTGTATACTGAAGTATCTAATAATGAGGTGTTAATATATGCCCTTCAATAATACGTATACTATTGAAGATTACTTCAGAGCTTGGTCAGAATTACCGGATAGAATAATTGAATGGCTTAAGTTGGCTTTTTTAGTCATCATTTACGTAGCCGTATTTGTAGGGGGTATAATGATTGTGTGGGGCGCGATTGAATGGGCAACGGGTTATAATGAAATGGATGGACGAAGAAATATTATTAGAGGTATTGTTTTATTAGTCATAGCACTTGCGCCAGCATTAGTCATTTACTAATTAAGTTAGTAATTAGATTGCGCAGTGTAATTCTCATGAGTGTAAAGGTGAGTATTTTATCACTATCTCCTAATACGTTGATAATTGCTCTGATTACAACGCTTCTTCTTTTAGTATTCTTGAAGTTTTTTGAGGAAACTATTAAATTAACGTTGATTCTTAATGAGTCAGTTCATAAAAACTTCTACCTTCTACTCTTACTCATCTATATAATTGAATTATATGAAGGAAGTCATGCACTAAAAGAAGTCTTTAACTTTTTAGAGGAAATAAATGCTTCCTCTATAGGACGTATTTTTGCCAAAAATGGAGACACAATAAAAGGCAACCTATTTTTACGATTCTTAAATGAGGAAAATTCCTATAAGAGAAAGGGAATAATACAGCATCTTCTTACTAAAATGTTAACATGCGATCCAACAATACGCATTTCATCATTAGTAGATGATATCCTAGCATCATTAAATAGTCTTCAGATTGTATATGAGGGATACCTAAAAAGCATAGATGATAAGTTTTCTATCATCTTATTTGGCTTCTTCTTTGCGCCCCTTATAGTATTCCAATTCGTAATGATCTTTCGAGTAATCATATTAGTTCCCATAATTCCAATAATGAACATCTTCATAGTTTGTGTGTTGAAAAAGACTTTATCTTCAATGGTTAAACTGTTAGAATCAATATTGGAGGGGGTATAACGGCTATGAAGGAAGATAAGAAGACAGAGAAGGAGAAATTCCAATCGGATCTTAAACTGTTCTTAGACATAATCTATCTTTTCAAGAGAGGGATATCTATTGAAAAAGCAATTTCTCAAGTATATCAATTACCAAAAAATGCATATTTATATGAATCTCCTGAAGAATTAGCAAGAGAATGCAACAATGCATTTCATGATATTTTTCTACGTTTTCTTTTCAACATATTTATTAAGATACAAACTGTGGATCATCGTAAGGCATTAAAGGTAATTGATAATATGTTACCTATTATAGAACGACAACACGAATTAGAAATAATGCGTAATAATATTCTAAAATCACAAAAGTTTAAGGTATACACGGCGCTTTTTGTAGCAACATTATCCATGATTATTCTTATAACTATTGATTTCATACTACCGGGAATCTTCGGTAGTAGCGAGATACTATATCAATATGATGAGAATAATTTTTTCCCACTAGTTATGGCCGTTGGCACATTAATCTTATCAATAATTACAGGGATTAAATTAAGTTTCTCATTGGTAAAACGTTTTTCTATAGAACGAACATAGCTTGAAAAATGATACTAGTGCAGGGAGAAGGTCAAATAGAGGTGATTAAGATTTTATTAGCCTTGCTATGAAGAATCCATCAACATTGGTATCTGGAAAGAAACGCTTGACTTTGCGACTAAAAGAGTATCCTCCGTAACCATTTTCAGCCCGTGGTAAATTAATATCATCGACATAAATATTCTTAAAATTCTCAAGAGCAAACTTGATTATTTCTTCACCCTCATCTGGTAATAACGAGCATACAGAATATACTATGATACCGCCTTTCTTAGCTAATCTGATTGCATTTGCCAATAGGGCTTTCTGCAGATTTGTTACTCTTCGAAGTTTTTTTGGATTAAAATTCCATTTAAGGTCCGGACGATCTCTAAATACGCCCGTATCACTACATGGAGCATCTACTAGTATTTTATCAAAAGCTTCTTCTTTAAAAGGAGGCTTAGTCGAGTCACCCAAGATTATCTGTGCATCAAAATTTAGTCTTTCTCTCAAAATTAGCATCTTGAGGATTCTCTTCTCCGAAATATCCGTAGCAATTATAAGAGAATTATTACGCGTTAAAGCAGCAATATGCGAAGTTTTAATACCGGGAGCCGCGCAGAGATCTAAAATATGTTCTTTTTCATGCGGATCTAATGCGTATACGACTGCAGCACTAGAGAAATCTTGAACGATAAAGAGACCATTTCGATAATCGCTGGACAACAACATTTTTTTCAAGTAGGATTTTTGAGCATAAAAGATATCATCAAATTCTGATGGAATTAGTTGCTTCCATTTAAAGTAAAACGACTCTACGGAGGTTTTTATAGAATTTACGCGAATCCATTTTCCTTCTTTTTCCAAATTATTTATCCTAAGTATGGAAAATAGTCTGTCGCGTGAGAGTACTGGTAAAAGTTTCCTGATAAACCATCTTGGATGGTAATACTTAAGACTAAGTGCGGTGATCTCATCATCCAAATCTATGAGGGGGTCTCGCTTTAGACTTTTTAAATATAGCGTTCTTAAATGTGTAGGAAGCTTAGGAGGTTCTACATTAAGAAATTTCCTCATAAAAAGAGCTACGCGTAGAATATTTTTTTCTTTTAAACTTAACCTTTTGAGCATGTTATAACCTACCAAAGCATCTAAGTAGTTTAATCTTCTTATAGTTTCGATTACTAGCTTAAACACCATAGCGGAAGTTATACCCTTACGTTCACGCGAAAAGAATATATCTCTGACCGATATACCTTTACCGTAAACTTTAGTTAGAATTTTTACTGCAGACCAGAATTCCCTATCATATAGGCCCATAGTCGTTTTCACCAGAAAGATAAGGATCAAGCATATAATTTCTTCCGTCCTTAGACACTCTAATTCTTATGTTTATTGTAATAGGAGAGGACGAAATGGGCTCAGAGGGAATCTCTAATTCCTGCTGAACTATATTTGCAAATACATGCTTGAAATTATATAGGGCAATCACTTTGTCTGGGCATATTTTGGAGATGTATTCAATTAATCTGACAAAACTATTATGGGATGACAATGGAAATCCTTTATTTAACCCCCAATCGCTTGCAATCCATCCTGTGAAGTATAATTCATCATAGTAAGGCAGTTTTCCCTTTCTTCCACTTTTTTTACGCATACTTCTTATTAATACATCTCCCATTGGACTTGCATAATAGCGGCCTAAGCTTCTTTTAGTGGTTTCCTCATATAAACGATTATAGAGGGCTACATTTACATCCACGCTTATTACTCCGCCAACGAAGTCCTGTGCTAATTTAGTTAATTCTTGGCTTTTTCCCAATGCGTATCCATATAGGACGGGTGTTTTGCCTTCTCTAATACTCTCGCGTAATTTCTCTCTTATGAGTCGATATAACATATCTCTAGGCGGAAAACTATACATAGGATGACCATATGTGGCATCAATAATGACTACATCTGCATCTAAGAGATCGGCTTTCTGTGTAACCAATGTATCCTCAAAATTAAAATCACCCGTGTATCCAATGCGTAATTTTCCTAAATCGATCTCAAACATTATAGAGCCCATTATATGACCCGCGTTACGTGCAGTAATTTCAATGCCTTTAATATTGATGTTTTCATTTGGTTTAAGTAAAATGATGTCGCTAGGGTATAATCGGTATCCTAATTTTTGGAGAATCTTATGCGTTATAGGAGACATTATGATGGGTATGCCTTTCTTGTAAACATATGGAAGACCGGCCACATGATCAGAATGGGCATGAGATACTAGAATTAAATCAATTTGTTCATCGTATTTCTTACCATTTGGATCTATTAGTATTCTCTTTTGACCATACCTTAGAATTAAACCACTATCTGACTGGTAGATTATGGGATCCATTGGATAGCCACCGAGAACCATTATCACGAATTAAATGTATGTGGGTTTTACTCGCTTTTAATTATGTTCCTAATAACTCAAAAGTTTTTCCCGTATTCAGAGGTGAGGATCGCAGAGTACAAGTTTCACCAACAAATCTACCAATCGCATATTTTTACGAAGAAAGCAAGATTGGTGGGGCCGGGCGGAATCGAACCGCCAACCTCCCGGTCTCTGACGACAGTGTTGTCAGCCGGGCGTCCTACCACTAGACTACGGCCCCATGTAAGATATGCTAGATATACTTTCCTAAGATTAAGTTGATTACCAATACATCATTTATAATTTTTTTCCTATGATGGAGGATAATTATTTTGTGAGAAAGCAATGAGGATGCTTCCTAATAATGAGAAAATATCAGTTGCTCGTAAGCATTTAATACTTTACAAACTACGTACTGTGTAGAAAGAGAATGAGAAGAGAGTGATACTAATGTATCAAAGCTCTTGATAATATTATCTGAAAATTTGCCCTTAGGAAATGCTCCTATTACATTTATCACTCGAAGATTCTTAGGAGAATTCGATATCTTAATCAAGAAAGACGTTAAATCTTTAACGAGTACACCATGCCGAGAGAAACCTATTACTCTTACGGGTTTTAAACGTTTTATTAACGATTCGTAGTCAAGTTTCAGCAGTTCTAAAAGTTTTTCATTAGTCTCCGAGGAATATATTATACCCCCCTCAAATAGTTTTTCCATCAAACCTATAAACCTAATATAATGCCGAGGAAGACGGGCTTTTGGATTGATCCAGATGATATCTCCGGTTATTGTATGGATATAAACCCTAAGGAAACCATGTTTATTTAGAAGGGAGTCCTGTAGCAATAATAATGCTCTATGAACGATGTCTGGTCGTCCTCTTTTATTTAAATTATCAAGCTTAGCGTTTCTCATAGCTCTATAGTGATATGTAGCATCTAGTATTAATCGATCTGTTCTCTTCTTTCTAAATCGAGCATATCTAATTACATCGGGGTGTTTATAAAGAGTTTTAGGTATAAGCTCAAGAGAAGCTTCCGCCAGAATAAATATGATTTCCGCATTT
>JAHKLF010000123.1 GCA_029856615.1 Candidatus Njordarchaeota archaeon | reverse complement strand
TTCTTAGCCTCTCGATGTTAAAATAAACCGGATCATTCACATTAGCCCCAGGTAAAACCTCTCTTTTTGCACTTCTTATCGCATCACGTAGAATTCTTCTCTGTTTTGTCGCTCTAATGTCCAGATTTAGAAGACTATACCATTCATCTATGGTTAATAACCAATACGGTATCTCTAAGTCATGAGTTTTAATTCCCAGTGAATTAATTAATTCTTGAAATCTCCCTATGGGGGCAAATACTGTCACTTTATCTCTAATAGGAGACTCGTTTGAGGCCAGCATGATGTACTCTGAATGCGTATCAGCTAAAAGAATTCTGGGGTGAGGCAGCTTGTTTAGAAGTCTTAATAGCAATACAGCCAAAGTGTTAGATTTTCCATATCCTGTCATAGCTAATATTGCTAAATGCTTAGTACAAAGCTCATTCAGATCCAATCCGACCCTGACGTTTGGATCCGTAATGAGACTACCTATCTCAATATCCCCTCGATTAAAGATTTTATTCAGTTCTTCTTCATTAAGTTCATAAACTGGGTCTCCCGGTGAAGGAACAGCAGGTATTTTTCTCTCTACATCACTACCGTTAATTATACCCAACAAGGAAATAATGACTTCATTTCGTGATAATGATAGTTCGCTGTATCCAGAAGAATATTCTATCTTACCCCCACTCTCCCTATATAATTCATCTATAAGGTTGAATCCAGAAACTATTCCAATAACATCAACACCTTTTCCCGTAATTATTCTTATGAATTTTCCTCTTCGCCCAATCCTAGATAGAAACTCTTCCTTAATTGCTATTGTAATCAAATCCCCGAAAACTCTCACTACATGGCCTATAACGGTCATAGATCCACCATAATGATTAATCCTCATAATAGTAAGAGTTCTTGTAGTTTTAAAGAGAAGAGACTATGCTGTAACTAAAAGTAAAGATTAGTAAAGTACCGAGAAAAGCAAAACCTAATTTCTGCTTATCAGAAAATGAAAGAATCAATCAAAAACTCTAGAAAAGATAGAATAGAGGGGTAATTGGTGAAAGGAAGATTTTAGCTATAGAGATGGCAAGCAACAAATCTTCCAGGTTCCACTTCCCTCAATTCGGGAACTTCCTTCCTACATCTATCGAAAGCTTTTGGACATCTAGGCCAGAATCGACATCCCTCTGGTATGAAGATAGGCGATGGAATTTCCCCCTTGAGTATTACTCTCTCCTTTTTAACTGTTGGATCTGGCACAGGAACCGCAGAGATCAGAGCTTGCGAATACGGATGCAAGGGCTCCATTAATACCTTCTCAGCGGGTCCTATCTCAAAGATCTTTCCTAGATACATCACAGCGATCCTATCTGTTAGATAACCCGCAGTTGCAAGATCATGGGTGATGTAGAGAATAGCCAATCCTAATTCATCTCTCATCCTTAACAATAGGTGCAGAATACCAGCTCTCATAGAGACATCAATCATTGATACTGGCTCATCAGCTACTAGGAATTCTGGTTCAACGATTATAGCCCGCGCTACCGCCACTCTTTGCCGTTGACCACCACTTAATTGATGGGGATACTTATTAATGAACTCTTCAACTGGCACTAATCTTACACGCTCAAGAGCTCTTACTATTTTTTCTTCCTTCTCTTCTAGGGGCAAATCCGGCTCTAGGAATCTTAATGGTTCCATTAATTGTTCCCTAACAGTCATTCTAGGATTAAGAGATCCATATGGGTCCTGATATATTATTTGTAGCTTCTTCCTCCATGGTTTTAACTCTTTGGAAGAAAGTTCGGCTAAATCAACAACTTTTCCGTTAGTATGGTATAATATTCGCCCCTCGTCGGGATCCCATAATCTTATTAATAATTTTCCAGTCGTAGTTTTACCGCTTCCACTTTCTCCTACAAGTCCAAATATTTCTCTCTTCATAATATTAAATGAGATACCATCTACCGCTCTAACCCATAATCTAGGCCTTCTCTTTATAACATCACCAATCGTTCTCCTAACTGGGAACCATTTTCTTAAGTTTCTAACTTCCATCAGAATTTTTTCTGTTGCCATTTTTCCCCTCACCCCATTCTCTACATTTTTAAATAAAAAATTAAATAAAAACAAAACTATTATTACTCTTCCTCCGCATCCATGCTTACGCCAGCTTTACGCAGTATTTCCTCAATTTTTCTTTCCTTTTCTCTCTTCTTGAATTCTTCAACAATAACCTTCGCGCCCATTAGTCTGGCCAGTACAATAAATAAAGCGAATGTGGATGAAATAATCAGTATCATTCCTAAAATTGCTAAACCCGGTATTATCGAATAAAAAAGCCATGTCATTAAAACGCCTACCACAAAAATAACAATAGGAAAAATAATCCCCCATTTACTAAACTCTATCTCAGCTCTCTCATGTTCACTCATCTTTGAAACACCATTTAGCCCCTATTCAATCATAGTATGCGTGCCAAGACCTAATAATGGACATATTATTAGGAGCCATGTGGGTAGTTCTGTCCATAAATGACCAGCCTCAAATTTTACTAACTCTGTATAAATTCCCGAAAATTCTCGAACTGCTACGATAAATAAGGCAAAGATAACTATCCATATTATTGCAATTATAGCAGTTATTTTCCGTATAGTGCTAGCATATATGGGCAATAACTTTGCCCGCCTAGCAAGCTCCTCTGGAGGCAACGCTAACGATATGAACTCCTCTTCGCGCATTAAAACTCCTGCGGGAAATCTACTCGCAACTAATATAATAATGGCGAGACCAAGAACACCAAATAGTAGTATATAAGCCCCCCATATTGTTTCTATTCCCAACCATCTTCTTGTTCCATCCACCGAAACAACATGCGCCCATGGATATAAGACAGTTAGGATAATGGCTAAAAGAATGTCTGCTCTTAACTTCCACGACCTTCTCAAATTAAGTTTTTCGGTGAAAATATATTTATGGACAGCCATTATCAACCAAATGAGGGATAGTATAAATGCTAGCACGGCACCTACTCCAATATTATAGGATGTAATTAGCCGTGCACGTCCAGGATATAGAGATTTTATCAATTTCTCGTAATCAAAAACGCTTAATTTAACGCTCGCTACATTGGGAAATCCTGAAAGCGGGAGAGGCAGATTGTCATACGATACTCCAAACAATACCGATCCAATAAATGCTATCAATGGTCCAAGCATAGCAAATATGCTCTCTCTTTGCTCATTCGCTTCAATAACTCTGATGATTCCCTCTGGTAGGAGCTTGGACTCTTTTAAGAACATCATTATTCCAAGAATAGCTCCTATAAGAACTAAAATACCAAGACTTAGAATTGCTGGAGAAAAGAAACTCACTGTGTTTTCTTTGATTACTTCAAAATCCTTAGCTGATAAATCCCTCACATATATTAGTATGTCTTGGAATACTCCAAAGCCAAAACCATTAGCGTCAATTCCATATGCCCCCATGTAAGCATCCGTAGATCTCGTAGGTTCTACCCTTGCAATCACATTTACCCAGGGAAGCGGAAGCATTAATAAGAGCAAGACACTAAATATTAAATAAGCTAGACCAATGGGCGTAGTAACTACTTTTCCAATTCTAATCTTTGGGACTGCAGCTTTGCTAGCCATTTTTATCTCACCATCACTTTTACTCTCATTACTAAAACTAAATGACGAAAAATAATTCCGAAAAGATTATACCTTAACACCTGCTTCGTATTTCTCGAAAACAGCTTCCCATGCTTCCTCAGGAGATATATCTGCCAATTCTCTCGCAAAATGACACTTAGCTAAGGATCCATCTACCTCTGTGTAAGGTGGTTCTTTTTCCTTACAAATATCCTTAGCAAATGGACATCTTAGTCTAAATGGACAGCCAGATGGGGGATTAACTAGATCTGGTGGCGAACCGGGAATTGATATTAGCCTCTTCTCTTTTACTTTCTGAATTGTTGGAACAGAGGCTATCAAACCCTTAGTATACGGATGCACTGGATGCTTGAAAATAGAGACGACATCTCCATATTCCATGATGTGACCAGCGTACATCACCATGACTCTATGTGAAATTTCAGCTACAACCGCTAAATCATGAGTAATATAAATCATTGAAAGCCCATACCTCCTCTGAAGTTTTCTCATCAAATCAAGAATTTGAGCTTGAATCGTTACATCCAAGGCTGTTGTCGGCTCATCAGCTATAACTACGCTCGGATTTAGAGCTAACGCCATCGCAATAACTACTCTCTGCTTCATCCCTCCGCTCAGTTGATGAGGATAATCCTTTATCCTAGCTGGATCCAAACCGACCTGAATAAAAAGTTCTCTCACTACCTCATAAGCCTCTTCCTTAGTCATTCTCTCGTGCAGCATTAGCACTTCTGCTATCTGATCCCCTACCGTAAAGACTGGGTTCAATGCGTTCATGGCTCCTTGGAAAATCATTGAAATCTTCTTCCACCTAATCTTTCTTAGCATGATCTCATCCATTTCGAGAATGTTGTCACCTTCAAGATAAATTTCACCAGAAACTATCCTACCATTAGCAGGAAGAAGCCTCATTAGAGAATATCCGAGTGTAGATTTACCACAACCACTTTCCCCTACAAGCCCTAAGGTTTCACCTCGTCTTAGAGAAAAGTTAACATTGTTTACTGCTTTAACTTCGCCACGTCTGGTGATATATCTTACTGAAAGATTGCGTACCTCTAGGACATTTTCTGATGACATTACATATTCACCTACTCCGCATCTCCTTTTAAATTGAAGAAATGTAGTATAAAAAATTTTATTAAGTAGTAGTATAAACTGACTAAGCAATACCTTACATTTAAATTACCAAGAGACGAGTACCACAATAAAAATAAAGAAATAATGAATTACTATGAAGCCCTCTTCTTGATCATTATGAGAACTCCTACAATGATTATTACTGCGACCACACCAATCACCGACATTGTATAAACAGCGTTCAGATTAATGGTATACGTGAGTTCTCCAGTATTCCCAAATGCATCAGTGGCAACAATCTTAATTGAGATACTGAAACTGCCTATGCCCGCTGATGGGAGATATGCGTACCATAACCCGTCAGTGATATTATATTCCGCAGAGATTGAGGCGCCCTTGTATTTAACAATTACTGACTCTGGCCATGTATCGTCGCTAACATTGATAACTAT
>JAHKLF010000122.1 GCA_029856615.1 Candidatus Njordarchaeota archaeon | reverse complement strand
TAATATATCTCTCTTCATTAGGAGAGAAGATAGTCTTGGCTTTCTCTTAAGGCGTATCCCTATTTTACTTCCTATTATGTACAAGCCAAAAGAAAACATTGCAAAAGCCGCGTCTTCTTTACATGTTAATGAGAGAAAAGAAAAGAAAAACGCTATTCCGTATCTTCTTCTTAGAATGTAGTAAAAAGAAAATAGAATAAACGGCGTAGCTAGTGCGTCTGGGTGAAAATCAAACCTATTAATACCATGCAACGGAGGATAAAGCAAATATGACACAGCTAATGCAAGTGCAAAGGCCTTATCTTTTAGTATTTCCTTTGCTACAAGATAAACACCTAATGCACCGATACCTAAAGCGACTGTTTGTATCACCAGTAGTGTTTCTGGATACGGAAATAGGTAATAAATTGGTAAAATTAAGAAGAGAATAAACTGCGTATGAAAAGCTAAAGGGGTATGTGAAGGGTCAAAGCTTACATAAAGAACCCTCCCATGAAGGGTCGACCATAAAGCTTGGTCAAAAAGTCCCAAATCATACGCCGTAGTTTTATATGCCCAATGACGTAAAATTGTCCATGTAGAAAAAATACTAATATACAACAAAATGAAGAAAAATAACAATAGTTCGTATTTCCTGCTCTTAATTATTGCGATAATTTTTCTAAGAAATACTGCTCTTCTCTCTTTGTCCACAAATTTCCCCTAGAATAGCAATTTTAATCATCGTATTTTTTAACCTTTAATCTTTTAAAAGCTTCATCTCTTCTTATACATACAACTATCTATAGTACTTCTCAGTTTCAATACTCCCGCACTACTTCGATAACATTGCCTTTCGGCATTCTTTTTGTAGCTATAAGATATTCCACCATTCTTTCCATTCTGTCTTCTGTAAGAATATTCTCTTTTTTCCTAGTTAACAATTAGTTGAATCCCGATTTTTTCATCAGGGAAAAATGAGATTAAATTGTGTATTTTTGCTTTCTATAATCTGTTGATCAATTTACAGCGAGTTGCAGAATCACTAGTGTTAAGGGAAACTGCTTAAGCCTATGATGGTACTTGATTATCATGAATATCAATTTGGAATATACTATATGGTTTATATACTATTTGTATTATATTCATAAATAGTTATGTACTATTTGTGTGATTATAGTGGTATTCGTCAATAGGAAAGAGGAACTACGTAAGTTAGAAAGTTTCCTCGATCTGAGATTATCGGGAACACAAACATTTATTCTTTTATATGGGTTAAGGCGCGTGGGTAAAACAACTCTAGTTGACGAGTTTCTAAAATCAAGGATTGGTGTTAGAATAGATTGCGGTTCAATGGTATCTGGAAGCGACTTCTTCCGGGGCATATATTCAGCTCTCTCAGAACTAAAAATAAAGAGTAAAAGTGAGGTGCTCATTCGCTATAAAGGTCTTTACGACGCACCTCTAGAAGATGATATTAAGATGGTGAATCAAGCATTTAATCTCCTTAACGAATTTGTTAGCTCCCTAAATTATCTTATTGTTGCAATGGATGAATTGCATGGATTCATAGAAAATTACGCTAAACTTAGAGGCGAGCGTTACTCTATAGCAAGAGAAAAAATCCTTTGGATTCTTAGAAACAATCTTCAGAGGTCCGATACTAGACTATTCTTCATAGTGATAACGAGTGCAGGCTTTCTTTTTGAAGAATATGGACGAGCTGATAGAGCTTTTATGGGTCTATTCCATAAAATTAGAATCGATCCCCTAGATACTAAATATAGTGAAGAATTAGCAGCAAAATTATTGGATGTATCAGGAGTAGAGTATTCAAGAGATATTACACGCGAAATAGCACGCCTATCAGGAGGCATTCCAAAAATTATAGAATTATTAGTTGGACTCATCATAGGAAAAAAGACAGTATCTTTGGATGATTTGGTAGAAAGCGTGAAAAATGCGCTCATGAGGGGGGACTTCGATGATTTCTTTGAAGCATACATCAATTTCATCGCTGATTATTCAAGATGGGACAAAACAACAATTTTAAGGATCCTCAGATGCTTAGCAGAGAAAAAAAGACCAAAAGAAATCAGCGCAATAACAAAGATAAAGTATAATACGGTGCTGAATATTCTCTCAGACCTAAGAAGAATGCAGGTAATCACCAAGGATAATGAGATTGAATATCCACTACTAAAGGAATGGCTATTAGCTGGGAAGCATCCACCAAGCGGAAAGAGACGCATAGACCTTCTAATGCGGTCTCTAGGAATCACTTACGAATCTTACGTAAGAGAATTGCTAAGAAGCATAAATAGAAGAATCACGATAGAGGGAGAGGAACTATTCTTTGGAACCACAGATAAACTAGTAATAGAGCCGATAGATAGTGTAGAAGCGACGGGTGATATGGACTTCATAGCTCACCAAGAAACATGTGAATACATAATAGGAGAAATAAAGCTCGGAACTATAACAAAGAGCGAGATAGTGAAGTTATTGAAAAGAAGCGAGGCACTTGGAATAAAAGAAGCAAAAATCATAGTTGTCGCAAAAAACGCAGATCCATTAGCAATAGCGGAAGCCATAAGAAAAGGAGTAATCATATTAAGCCACGCAGCAATAAATCAAGTGGCCAGAGAAATCGGGAAGCCGCCAATAAGGGTGAATGAACACTAAAAACTATTTAGAATCATAAGCGTCCCGCGATAGTATTTCAAGTGAATTTACGAAAAGAGTTTAGAATAATTGAAACGAGTAATAAATATGTCATAGCGTGTATTAGCTGAATATAGAGGCAATTATAGTTACGCAACTAAAACTTATATAATTATTTAGTTATATAGTTATATGGTGATATCATTGAAAAAGTATGTAACTATATCCATTCCTATGGATGTCAAGAAGCGTTTAGAGAAACTAAAGGGCAACATGGAATGGGGGGCATTTCTTCTAAAGTTATGTGAAGAGTACGAGAGATGCGTTAGAGAAAAGGCATTTCGAGAGCTAATAGAGCTTTTTGATGAAGTAGATTTAGAGTCCATAGAGGCATCAATGAAAGAATTCAGAAGACACTTTAAATTAAGGGAGGAAGGATGAAACTCTTTGATACATCAATTGTTATCCGCATGATAAGAGAAAGAAAGTTCCAGATAGGGGCAATTTCGATATTAACTATCATTGAAATACTCCGCGGCGTGAGTGAGGAGAAAAGAGAAAAAATTAAGAGCCGGCTAGAGAAAGCTTTTGATACTATCCCCCTTGATAATAAGGTGATACACGAATATTGTAAACTTTATCAATTCCTTAAAAATGAGGGAAAGCTAATTCCAGATGCGGATCTATTAATTGCGGCATCAGCCAAAGCCTATAATTTAGAATTAGTAACTATGGACGAGGATTTTAACCGCCTTAAAAAATACGGAGTTAAGGTTAGTCTCCTTCGATAGCAATTTTATGGATGTTCTGAGCATAGAATTTTATTTACGTCTGATAAAATTTGCATGCTGTATAAACTTTAATTAACGCAGAATATTCTCTTACCATCAGTAACAATCCTAATTAGCTGTCCTCTCTTTATCCCTAATTTCCTCCTAATTTCTTTAGGGAAAACTATAGTACATCCCTCGCCAATTTTAAGAGGTTCTTAGGGATGCCGATATTGGACAATGAAGTGATATTTGCCTTTCACGGTTTAATGCTTTAAAAGTTTTTCTAGAAAGCTGTGGTATTCTCTCATTTTGTCTTCTGGTATAGGATTCACTGCGATGACGTCCTCTATTCCCTGGAGTTTTTTATCTATAGTGTAAATTATTTTTGCGTTAAATCGCTTAGCTAGCGAGATTAAGTAGCCGTCCCAAGATTCGATTCTGTATAGTGCGGCGTAATCAATAGCATTAACGGCATCAGTTATTGATACGTCCTCGTAAATTGCTTTTGATTTGGTGTTTAGAGTTGCTATTAATGCATCTTTAGCTTCTTTTCTTGGGACTTTTAGATAATTTGTAAGTATATGGTACGCTCCAATAAACGCTGTCGTTGGGATTAAAGCCCTTATTTTGAGTTTTAGTACATCTCTAAGGAATCGGAGAGCTTCCATCCTTGCTGGATTCTCGTAATGCGATATTACTATTAAACTTACATCGACGATTCCGTTAATAGAAGCCAATTTTTCTTCTAACATACTCGTCACTCATCCATTTACCTCCCTTTATCTCCAGTGCTCTAGCCTTTATTTTCATGTCAAGCATTTTTTGGTACCACTCGTCTATTTTTTTATCTAAATCATTCCTACTTGGTTCTAGAATTATCATGCTATTTCTTATATCTAATATTAACTCTGACCCAGGTTTTAGATTCAGCATTCTTCTTATCTTAGCGGGAATAACTATCCTTCCCTGTTTATCTACCTTAACCTTGTATCTTACCATAATATTCACCATATACCATAATTAATGCCAAAATTTTATAAAAACTGTCTTCTTCTTACAATTATCTTCTTTCGTCTTAGTAATCTTCTGGTGAAACTTTTATCCAGAACATTGTAGGTTCACCGTCAGTAGTAATCGTGGCTATACATAAGAAGGCTGAATAAAAGTGGCTAATCTAGCTAAGTTAATACATAAGAAATTGACTTGTGGGTGTTCTGTACTCGAAAATTTTCAATTTCATTTCTCTCCTTTTCGATTTTCTCTAGTATGAAAGAAAGGATCTAATTTGTTTCACGGCCATACTACAACGGCTTTTACTATATGATTTATTTCATTATTATTCATGAGAGATGCAACGGTTTATGCGTTGCAAGATTTAGTCTTTTTGGAGAAAAATTGCTGGAGTTTCGAGCTGGTTGTGGAAGGTACACATTTATATTTAATGAGCATCTTATATTTTTGTAATGGTGATATGTAATGAAAAAGTATAATGAGTTTATGCTTGAAAGACGGATTACCAAGAGCGGCGGAAGCTGGATAATTTCACTACCAAAGGAATTTTGGAAAAAAGCTGGACTGGGCCTAGGTAAAAAGGTTCGAGTAATTGCCACGAGGCAAGGCATATTGATTTCAAGAAAAGGAATAACACATGAGGATTTAATTGAAATGGCGAAGGAGAATAAGTGGAAGATTCTATATTCAGAACCTGGGGATAAGTGGTTATTCTCTGCGAATTACATGGGCGTAAGCATTGTGGCCGCGCGGAGATCTAAAGATGGGT
>JAHKLF010000121.1 GCA_029856615.1 Candidatus Njordarchaeota archaeon | reverse complement strand
ATTGAAAGGACTCTATATAAAAAAGCACGATCCCAGTTTTTCCAAGTGAGTGCTTCCTTCTCCAATTCTTGGAGTCTTTTTGTTATTTTTTGATATAATTCATCCTTCTTTGCATCATTTAATAATGAATATACCAGCATGGCTAATAATGATGTTTCAACGTGTTTTGTTAATTTCTTCTCAGATCTTTCCCATTCCGCTATCATGCTTAAGATATCAGCGTAATTTAAGAGAACATCTCGACTTAATGGCTTCTCATTAGAAAGATATTTCTCTATTTCTTTCAATATTCTTTCTCTTTCTTCCTCTAGCTCGGCACTACTTTTTTGTTTTTTAATGATCGATGCCAAGATAATGGACAGTTTATCCGCTGTTTTATCGTTTCCTATTGTCAAGTCTTAACCCCTATTTAATAATTGTTAATGGCTAAATTGGCGCAGCAAAATGATTAATAAAAAATTTGAAGTAACGATTTATCTCTTTCTTATAAGAAGTTTTTCCGTAAATTAAAATTGTACTATGAGGGCCTCTAAAATATACTATAGGGGTTTCATGTGAAACAAGATATTATCGATATCCTAAGGCTCATGAAAAACCCCAATAAAGTTCGAAATGTGGGTTTTGCGGGGCATGTTGATCACGGTAAGACTACTGCTACAGATAGCTTACTTGCATATTGTGGATTAGTTTCGCCTGAGCTTGCTGGTCAGGTGAGATACCTTGATTATTTAGAGGTTGAGCAAAGAAGAGGGATAACAATAAAGACCGCGGCAATAACTACTATTGTTACATTACATAATGGGGAGCAATATCTGCTGAATCTCATAGACACGCCAGGGCATGTAGATTTCTCCGGGAAAGTTTCCAGAGCTCTAAGATTGATGGATGGGGTAATAATTGTTGTAGATGCTGTCGAAGGAATAATGGCGCAGACGGAGGCATATTTACGATTAGCGTTAGAGGAGCATGTTAGACCAATTTTATATATCAATAAAATTGATCGCCTAATTGATGAACTTTCCTTATCTCTTGTACAAATACAGAATAGGTTGGAGGAAATAATCTTAGGTTTTAATGATATAATCGAAACCTGGGGGTTTGATTATCAAAGAAAAGAATGGAAAGTGAATCCAAAGGATGAAACTGTGATATTCGGTTGTGCTATTGGCAGATGGGGCTTTTCTCTTCCTCAAGCGATTAAATTAGGGATACGCTTTGCGGATATTGTTAATATGTATAAAAATGAGCCGATGAAGCTATCATCTATTATTCCACTAGGGGAGATTTTCGCTACTATAATATACAAAAAAGTACCGCCTCCAAACGTAGCACAGGAATACAGAATTAGATATCTATGGAACCAGGAAAATGTTCCTCCTTTTATATTAAGTTGTCAAATAGAAGCCACAACTGTTTTTTATGTGAGTAAGAGTGAATGGAAGAGTGGTCGTATTTTCGTTACGGGTCGGGTCTTTTCGGGAATTTTAAGTAAGAGAGATTACATTTGCTTAAACACGCATAAAGAATATCACGTTGACGCGGTTCATTTATTGTTGGGCCATTCTACAACAGTAGTCAATGAGATACCGGCGGGGAATGTTTTTGGGGCGATATTAAGGGCATCTCCGGGGCAGACATTTGCAAGTGAACTCATTCCAGGTTACTTCCGACTTCCGGTGTATATTGCGGTGCCTGTGGTTTTTGTTGCCATAGAGCCAAAGAAAGCTCAAGACTTTGGGAAATTGATAAAAGAATTGGAGGCTCTGAAGATAGGGGATCCGAATATATCTGTAGATATCAATAAGGATACTGGAGAAATTCTTCTTGGGGGTATTGGAGAACTTCACTTAGAGATAATATTAAGTGAACTCTCCAAGAGGGTTGAGATATATTCATCAGAGCCAATGGTTGCATATAGAGAAATATTAGTTAAAGGTGGACAAGGGGTAGATGGGGGTGTATCAGTATTAATCGAACCTATTGGAGAGAATGTCAGTTTAAACAAGCTTATTGCGGGCGAAGTACCAAATGCGGTAGATGGTAACATAATCGAGATAAGAGACTTCTCGCCCGATGAAAAGGAAGCAATAATGTCTATTATAGCTAACACACTTAAGAATGGACCTCTGATTGGGGAGCCTATCTTAGGATGTAGAATTGTTATAGAAAAAATAGATAAGAGAGCTACCACTGATATTAACGAAGTTTTAAACGCCTTTTCTAAGGCAATGATGAGTGTTAAAACCGAGCTTTGTGAGCCGTATTATGAATTCGAATTGTCAACTAAGATAGACTATGTTGGCGCTTTAACGGCGGAGATAAATCGTAGAGGTGGGAAAATAAATAGTATGGAAAGCGGAGCTGGGGGGCTGATACGCATAAAGGGTATTATTCCAGTGAGATCCTCATTAGGTTTGCCTAGTGTAATAAGATCATTAGCACATGGAAGAGCTTACATACAATTGAGGTTTCATAATTATCTTTTAGCTACTGAAAAATCTAAAGAAGCTATTCTGAAAGAAATTCGTTTAAGAAAGGGTTTAGAACTTTAGAGGGGATGCGATTTGGAAAAGACATGTAATAGGAAAGAATTTGAATATCTCGAAGAGCATACAGCTGATATTGCCTTTCAAGCGTATGGAAAAGATCTAAATGAAGCCTTCCAAAATGCGGCTAAGGCGATGTTTAACATAATGACGGACATCGATAAGGTTGAAAATGTGGAAGCCAGGGAAGTATACGCTGAGGATGAAGACCTAAGGGGATTGCTCAAGAAATGGTTAGAGGAATTACTTATCTATTTCGATGCAGAGGGACTCGTTTTTTCAAAATTTGATGTAAGAATACGTAAAGAGGGAAATATTTGGCGACTAGAGGGTAGAGCTTACGGCGAACCTTTTAATCCAGATAAACACCCTTCAAAATTGGAAGTCAAAGCAATTTCTTATCATTGGATGGAAATTGGCGAAAAGAATGGCAAAAAATTTGTAAGAGTAATTGTGGATATATGAGATGGGTGATTAATTTGGCTGAAATGGAAGATATAGCCAGAGCTCGAAAGAAATTAGAGGATTCATTGCGTATTCTAGTTGAAAGCGATGATAATTTGCTTGGCGCGATGATTGTTGATATGGAGGAGGGGTTGCCATTAACTTTTGTACCCAAGGCCGAAGCTTTTGATATAAATGTTGGACCAAGTGGTGAAGAGGAGGAAGCTCTTGGAGGAACAATTCTACATAGTTTCGATCAAATACAGAAGTTAATTGCGGAGGACAGACTGAATTTAGGCACATTACAACGAGTATTGATAGAGGGAGATAAAGGAGTTGCAATTCTTCACCCATTACAGCGGTCTAAGACTGTTCTATTGTTGTATGGTAGAAGGGGTGTGAAAATAGGATTTGTTTACACAATTCTTAATGAGATTATCGATGAAATTGAAGAACTAGCAAGAATAGCCTTAAGTGGAATATGAATTTTTAACTGCCTTTTCATAGAAAATTCCAACTGGACAGAGATTGTTACACAATAAGCAACCAGTACAGAGTTTAGGATCAATAT
The DNA here is from genome assembly GCA_029856615.1 of Candidatus Njordarchaeota archaeon. Taxonomy (GTDB): domain Archaea; phylum Asgardarchaeota; class Njordarchaeia; order Njordarchaeales; family Njordarchaeaceae; genus Njordarchaeum. Next base: position 1,692 of record JAHKLF010000121.1, on the reverse strand, counting down.
TAATAATGTACTTATTTTTTTCTAGTTTTATACTAATGGCATTCGTTGGGCAAACTAACTCGCATAATCGGCATCCTAAACATAATGAGAATCTAGCAATTATTCTTACTATATGTTTAATGATTCGCTCCTTTTTTCTCGTATCTCGTGTCTTAAATATAATTGATATATTTGTTGACATTTTTATCCTCATGGATGTGCGTATGCGAAAACTATTAATTCTCCTTGGTTTTTGTCGATTCTACCAAATCCGAATCTTTCTAGTTGTACATACTCTCCCTCTTCTAACGTTTGAGCAAGCATTTCTACTAAACCAGACTTGATAGAACCATCAGGCATTAATACGCGAGCATGAATTGCCAAATCCCCAGAAGGCACCCAATGGATTTTGTTTATGTCTGGTATTAGTTGATAACTATGGAATTCCGCTATGACCAATTTTTTATCATGGGAAATCGAGTTAATTGTGATATTCATTAGATCTTTTAGACGTATAGGATCATTATTTCTCATAGCTTTCTCAAGTAACTTTAAGTCTGATGCTGACACGTGGATATGTAATTCTCGTGTAGAATCCTTAAATTCTGGATTTAAGAGATATATTCTATGACCAGCATCTTCTCTTCCGGGTATCCAAGGCATTTTTACTTCGATTCTTTCATCTGGTATGCCCTTAATGATCACAGTATACGGATCTTCAACAAAGGATAATCTTCTTGCAATGGGAGATAAAATCTGGCGGTTAAAAGCATAGAGAGTCTCCATACTAATTATTGCATCGCTTTTTGTTAACCCAACATGCATAGCTAATTTTTTGAATGCTTCGGGATGAATCCCGCGTCTCAATAAGGCTCTCACCGTAGGTAAAGTAATATCATCCCAGCCAGTAATTCTTCCTTCCCTCAAAGCTGCTCTTATGTGTCTCTTATGAATTTTTAATTCTGGAAGTTTGAGCATGCCATATTGTATGGTTATTGGTGGGGACCATCCAAAAGCAGCATATATCTCTTTTTGAATTGCTTCATTAGTTTCATGTTCTTTTCCTCTAATTACGTGGGTTACTCCTGACATATGATCCTCAAGAGCACAAGCATAATTGTATAAAGGATATACCTTATACTGATATCCTGTTCTAGGATGTGGAATAGTATCAATTATTCTAAGTAGAGGAGGATCACGTAAGGCTGGATTTTTGTGACCCATGTCGGTTTTCAGTCTCACTACTGCTTCGCCTTCTCTGAACCTACCCGCTAACATTTGTTCCCAATAGGACACATCATCCATTTTATTCCTGTGGGGGCATGGTTTTTGTAATTCCTTATATTTTTTAAATTCCTCCAGCGTGCATGTGCAGACATATGCTTTGCCATTTTCAAATAGTTTTCGCGTATATTCATAATATTGCTCAAAATGATCGCTTTCGTAAACTAATTCGTCCCATTCGATACCGACTTTTCTCAAGTCTTCCATAATCCAATTATAATAAACCTTCTTAATTCTTCTTGGATCGGTATCTTCAATTCTCAAAATGAATTTTCCATTATACATTCTTGCATAAAAGTAGCTGATGAAAGCCGCACGAATTAATTGTCCTATATGTAGAGCCCCAGACGGTGCTGGAGCGAATCGCGTTATCACTTTTTTGATCTTGTCTGCTCCAGGTAAGGGTGGTAAACCAACTCTAGTTTTCTT
>JAHKLF010000120.1 GCA_029856615.1 Candidatus Njordarchaeota archaeon | reverse complement strand
TATCTAGCTTTATCTGCTAGAAAAAAGAATTACTTCGGCGTATTAAGTGATGGAAGTGTGGATATCAAAGGTCTAATGGCTAAGAAAAGAAATACACCAGAATTCCTTAAAAAAGAGTTTAGAAGAGCTTTACAGGTTCTCAGCCGCGTGAAAACTCCAGAAGAGCTGGAAAAAGCCAAAGAGGAAATCATTGAGATAATAGTTGATATTATTCGAAAACTCAGAAAAGGTGCTTACTCATTAGAGGACTTAGCTTTCAAAGTTCAACTTACGAAACCTATTAGTGAATATACAAAAACCACTCCCCAGCATGTACAGGCTGCTAAAAAATTACGCCGTGAAGTACGACCAGGTGAAATAATTGCTTACGTTAAAACTAAAGATGGTGTCGCTCCAGTCGAATTAAGACCAAGACCCAGTGAAATTGATTGGAATAAATATATCGAATTCACGAGATCCGTATTTGAACAGTTGCTGGATGCCCTCGGAATGTCCTTTTCAGAGATAGAATCAAGAGCCAAAGGAGTAATGGATCTTTCAAAGTTTTATTCTTAAAAAGTTTTCAAATATTTTACTCATTTTTATGCGAGGTGATAATTATTTCCGCGTATATGATTATCTCTGATATACATGACCATCTATTAAATCTAGAAAAAGCGTTAAGATTTGGATTAAATGAAAAAATTCAGCAGATTATATTCTGTGGCGATTTAGTTTCACCTTTCACGCTGAGGAAAATTTCGGAGATTTTACCAAGTAGTACGTTCTTTCGCGGTGTATTCGGAAATAACGAAGGAGATAAGCTCACTATTATGAAATTCATTAAAGAAAATATTTTATTAAAAGAGCAACCCCTATTCACAAAAATTGGCGATTTAAATTCTGTAATAATCCATGGAAGTGGCTCAGTAGAAGAAACAGAAAAAATCGCTCTATCATTAGCTAAGAGTTTAAACTTCGATCTGATATTTTTTGGTCACACCCATTTACCAAAGCTGATACTTCTTTCTAAGGATACCCTCCAACTGAATGTAACCGACTTGCTAAAAGAATTCAAAGAAAAGAACACAACTAAACTAGAATTTCAGATTGATTTATCAGAAAGCGTACTTATTTTGAATCCAGGTGAACTGTGTGGTTGGTTAACTGGTTATACTTCCTATGCTATACTAAGAGTCGATGGAAAACGTGGAAGTATCACTTATTATGGATATCCTATGACTTAGAATATTTTTATGCTCTACCTTCAGCGCTCCAGAAATTCATCATCTTCTTACATCAGACATCAAATTTTCATCACTTACTTTTCTTTTATGAAGCCATCTCAATAAAAAATTATTGTAAACTAGCCAAACCTCTTTTCCATGTCTCTCCTATATTTTTCAATCTGATTTATAATTTCTGGAGGCAATCTCTTGCTTTTAACAGCATCCCTTTCCTTCATAATCTCATCAAAAATTTCCTTTAACGATTCCAAGTATCTTCTACGCCTGCTCGCTACTTCATCTATTCGCTCGAATACTATTCTCGTTCTCTCTTCCGATACCATATCCCTATGCAATTCATTAACAATTCTGTTTACCACTATTCCCCTCTCTTTCGGCAATACGAAGCCTCCTTGACGTTTAATATACCTCCTCTCGAATAGTTTTTCAATAATCGTAGCATAGGTCGATGGTCTTCCAATACCCCTCTCACGCATTAATCGCACTATCTCTCCCTCCGTTAAAGGCCAAGATTTTGGTAATTCTGCAATTTCTATTTTCATTTTATCGCATGTGATGATTTCACCTTTTTCAGGAAGAGGAATCTTCCTCGGAGTAAATAATTTGACCATATTTTTAGTTAAGGCTCTTAAGAATCCTGAATCTACCCATTTAACCACACCTGAAACTTCTTCTTCTAGGTACGTTTTTCCATTAATGGGCTCCTTCAATTTAATCTTCAATTTTAAAGTCGCGTATTTGGCCATAGCCTCCTTCATCTGCGAAGCAACAAAAATTCTTGTTATCATATCGTAAAGATTAAATGCTTCCCCAGGCAACTCCATTGGCAGAATAATCTCACCACGCTCTAAAGCTTCTTTAAGATCATTAAGCATTAGAGGCCTCGTCGGTCTTATGCATTCATGCGCTCCTTCCTCTCCCTTACTCCAGCGTCTAGGTGAAAATAATAATTCACCAAAGTTATCCCGAATTATCCTCCTAGCCACCATTATTCCTGCATCTGAAACCCTTGTAGAATCCGTTCTAATATATGTGACTAAGCCAACTTCGAAGAGAGACTGCGCTAGCTTCATTGTCTTATCAGCACTTAAGCCAAATAGAATAGACGCGTATCTCAATAACGTATCCGTGACAAGCGGAGGTGGCGGAATTATCTTTTTATCCTCTAGAACAATGTCATTTACAATTATGTGATCTACTTTAATTTCGCCTTGAATTCTTATCTCAGCATCGCCTCCAATATTTATTATTGTCCACTTCTCCTTTTGTTTCCATAGATTGTACCTCTCAACAATCCAGGAAAGAACAGGAGACTGAACTCTTCCAGCAGAAAGATTTCTCTCGCCTAGCAAATCCTTAAGCTCCTCGGATAGATAGAATCCTATCCATCGATCTTCTATTCTCCTAAGGAGTTGGCCTTTAACTAAATCCATATTAATTTCTCTTGGATTCGCTAGAGCTCTCTCTATAGCGCTTCTTGTGACTTCGTGAAACTCTATTCTCATTATTTTCTTCGCAAAAGGTTTAAGCAATATAGCGATATCCCACGCAATTTTTTCTCCTTCTATGTCTGGATCAGTCCCTAGCACGACGACCTCGCTTTCTAGAGCCAAATGTCTTAGTGTATCAATAGTGACCTCCTTATCATAAAGTTCTTCTGTTTCGCCGCATCTGGGGCATTTAAGTGGAATCTTCGGAGTTCTCCTGAATACAAGAAATATGGGACGTTCTTCTGGGCGCCGAAGTATCCGCTTCAGCTTCTTAATTTTCCTTTCTATTACTTCATCTGCCATTTCTTCGTTGATTGTGATATAAGGGACAAAAACATAACCACACTTGGCACATGTGACCTTCGGGCCAAAAATAGGAATAAACCTATACTCTGAATCCCACTTAACCATAGGGACTCCATAAGGCCAAGAAAGTTCTCTTATTCTATACTCACTAATTTCTAATACATAGTGATCTCCTCTTTTGACAGCTCTGAGCTTTGGAATAAATCGATGCGTTATTAGATCAGTGATATGGCCTATCGTAGCTACTATTGTTGCTAAGTATTTTCCTATTATTATTTCATACGCAATTGCTCCTGGTAGAATCCTCCTTGTGGGTCTGCCAAAGAAACTCGCTATTGTTCTAGCTTTTGTAGGAGATTCCACTACAAATAAGCATGTTTGTAGATGTTCTTTAGCTGGCATTTTTCCTAATCTTGCAATTCGAACTCGTTCTCTATCCGCATCTATTTCTTTGAGAATATCGTCTAAATCAATCTCAGATAGAGGAACAGTAGGCACTTCTACTGTCCAAAGCAATTTCCTATCAAGCTCTTCTAGTAGATTTTTATTATCAGGTAATATTATTGATAACCCCCGCGTGATGCCTCCCGCGTATAATCTAGATGTTCGACCAGATGCTTGTATATATGTTTTAATATCTGCCGAAAGCAGACTGATATATTTTAGACCATTCTCTTCGCGCACTTCAAAAGGTACTCCTGCTTTCTCTAACTTATTTATTAGTTCGCCATCCTTTAGTATTTCGTCTAATCTCTTAGTCAATCTTAATGTTAAAAGCAAAACCTTATCTCTCGGATTTTTATCTTCTTTTGTCAGCTCCTCAACATATTTTATTGCTTGATCTAATCCTTTCTCCTCAATTAATCTTCTCGCATCATTTTCTATTGCCGAGATATCTTGGGAACGCAGTAAGACAATATTAGATGCTAACTCTCGTATCTCATCTAAAAGTTGAATCTTATCCTCAAATACATTAGCTATTTTTCTTAACACGAATGATAAATAGAAAGGATGCGGACGCTTCTCAAGTCTAATACTAAATTGCGGTACTTTAACAAAGACCGCGTATCTTACGCGTTCGGGGAGATCCAATCCTCTCACAAGCAATCCATAAGGTGATGCTTTACCAACTAGAATATCAACTTCTCCCTTCGCAAATTTTTCCACCGCTTTAACGACTTCGGTTCCCTCTTCTGCCGAAACTCCTATTGCTTTTATACCTTCTCTCTCTAACTTTGAGACAATTTCACTTAATATCTCGTCACTATCTGGTCCTCTCGCAATAAATATTAAACCTCCAGAACCCAATTTTTTCGCAAAATGGATCGCTCTTTCAATAAGAATTTCTCGTGTTACCTTAATATTAAGAAGAGAATCGTCGTATGCATCTAATACATTCCTTATACCCTCTTTAGAAGATCCTATCGAGAAACCAAATATGTATGTAAATAGTCTCCTAAGCAAAATTCCCTTCACTCTGCCAGTAGCTGAGGAAACAACAAGTATTCCCGCCCTCCCTCGCGTATTAAATATTTCATCCCAATCCTCCTCTGTTAAAACCCCTTCTCTACCCTCTGCTTTTGTACGTACTCCCATTCTTCTAATTTTCTCGAGAATCATCCTCATTCTTCGTGTTCTATTGTAACCTAGTAGTGTGATCGCCCGATCCAAATTCTTTACATTTCTAAGAAAACTATCAACATCATCAACAAACATGAAATCAACGTACCTGAAACTTCTCATTCCCCCTCCTGCTTTTTGGAAGGCATTCAGTATATCAAGAAGATTTCGAATCAAAAATTGAGAAGTCGTTATCAGTATCTTAAAATTACCTGCTTTCAATCTCTCATCGAATTCTCTTCGAGCTTTAGCACCTAATTCAGAAGAATATCCTATGGAATAACTTACGCCTATCTTCTCCTCCCACTCTCGTATCTTCTCCAATACTTGCCTCAACAATGTTTTCGTTGGCAAGACAATATAAGTTCTAAGCCCCTTCTTATGGGCCAAATATAAAGCCATCACGATTCCAAAAACGGTTTTCCCAACACCTGTGGGCGCTATGATGGCAAAACTTTGACCAGAAAGAACACGTCTAGCCCATACCCTTTGAGCACTCCATGGGGGGGATCCAACTAATTCCTCAAAAAATTTTGAAAACTCCTCTAATTCTTTCTCTACATAATAGGCGTTTCTAAATTTAATCAAACTTTTTGACTCTTCCAAAAGCTGTCCCAATTTTATT
>JAHKLF010000012.1 GCA_029856615.1 Candidatus Njordarchaeota archaeon | reverse complement strand
TCCATTACACTGCGATTCGTTGGTACTCTATGGGCTCTAGATAAAGAGCTTGCGTTTAGAAGACACTTCCCTGCTATTAACTGGTTAATCAGCTTCTCTAAGTACTATGAGGCCCTCAAGACTTATTGGGAGAAAATTGATCCCGAATTCACCAGCTTCCGTGCAGAAGCAATATCCCTACTAGAGGAAGCTGCTAAGATCGAGCAAATTGCTAGAATAGTAGGTGAAAAAGCTCTTCCTGAAGATCAAAGGTTAATTTTATTAGCAGCTGAGATTATCCGAGAAGGTTACTTAATCCAGAATGCTTATCACGAAGTAGACACTTATTGTGACCCAGAAAAACAAGCAAAAATGCTAAGAACAATAATGGAATTCTACAGAATCACAAAGCCCCTCATCGAAAAAGGAGTCCCCGTGGAGAAAATCAGAGAGTTAAAGATTTACTTCCACATGCCTGGCAGAGAAAAACCCGAAGATCTATCATTGGTAATGCTACTAGAGAGAATGCGTGAATGGAGAGAACTCGAAAAAATTGATGAATTAAGAAACAAGATGCACAAAGCAATTAAAAACCTTGCAAAGGAATACGGCTTCGCTGAATGAGGTGACTAAAATGGAGAAAGCAGGTATGATATATCGAACAGTTAGTGAAATACGAGGCCCCCTACTAGTTGTTGAAGGAGTCCGCGGCGCCCGTTATAATGAATTAGTAGAAGTACGATTACCCGACGGTACAGAAATGATTGGAAGCGTTCTCGATTCCCATGAAAACAAGGCTATAGTACAGGTATTCGGTAGAACTGAAGGACTAGAACTCGGCGCCAGTATTAGATTTACTGGCGAAGTAGTTAAAATCCCCCTATCAGATGATCTAATCGGCCGCGTATTCAGCGGTAGCTTCGAACCCCTAGACAAACTTCCTCCCCCCATAGGAGAAGAAGAAAGAGAAGTATTCTTCTCAGTCATCAACCCCGCTGCCAGAGAACCACCAAGCGAATTCATACAAACAGGAATCTCTGTAATTGATGGAATGAACTCCCTAGTTAGAGGACAAAAATTACCCTTCTTCTCAGAAGCAGGTTTACCCCACAATACAATCGCAGCACAAGTAGCAAGACAAGCTACTATCCCAGGAAGAGAAGAAGACTTCGCCATAGTCTTCTGCGCAATGGGAATCAAACACGAAGAATACGAATACTTCAAAAGAGAATTCGAAGAAACAGGAGCGCTAAACAGATCAGTAATGATCCTAAACCTAGCAGACGACCCAGTAATCGAAAGAATACTCGCACCCAGAATAGCACTCACAATAGCAGAATACCTAGCATTCAACTATGACATGCACATCCTCGTAATCCTAACCGACATGACCAACTATGCAGAAGCACTACGATCAATATCAATAGCAAGAGAGGAAGTCCCAGCAAGAAAAGGATACCCAGGATACCTCTACACAGACCTAGCAACCATATATGAAAGAGCCGGAAAAATAAAAGGAAAGAAGGGAAGCGTAACCCTTATGCCAATACTCACAATGCCCGGTGGAGACATCACTCATCCCGTACCAGACCTTTCAGGGTATATCACCGAGGGACAGCTAATCCTTGATAGGGAGCTCCACGCTCGAGGAATTTATCCGCCTATTAATCCGTTACCCTCTCTATCAAGGCTGATGAAGGACGGTATCGGAGTTAAGAAGCTACCTGATGGTACTGTTATTGTTAGGACTAGGGAGGATCATCCTGATGTTGCTAATCAGTTGTATATGGCTTATGCGGAGGGTGTTAAGGCTCGTGGTCTTGCGAGGATTATTGGTGAGGTAGGATTGTCTCCTCGTGAGCGTCGTTATCTGCGTTTTGCTGATGAGTTTGAGAGGAGGTTTATTAATCAGGGTGTGTATGAGAATAGGCCTCTTGAGCAGACGCTTGAGATTGCTTGGGAGCTTCTTGCTATGCTTCCTGAGGAGGAATTAATCAGGATTCGAGAGGAGAATATTAGGAAGTATCATCCGAAGTATCGTAAGAAGGAGGCCGAATAATCCTTCTTCTTATCTTTTTGATATTCATTCCCGCCCTCGTTTTTATTTAGTGTTTTAATTAATTGCGGTTCGTCGTTTTCTTATGGATCTAAAATCTTTTCTTTCACGTCTTTATTCATGAACCAGCGTAATGCTTCGTCAACTAGGTTTATTACTGTTAAATAATCATACCTTCTCGATAGTTTGAGTTTTCTCTTGTTTTCTCGTATTAGGCTCCACTTATTTGTTTTTAGAATATCCTTCTCAAAGTTTATATCATATATTAATAAGCCAGAATACTTCATCTGCAACTCTCTGATTTTCTTTTTAATACTTTCTTTTCTAGTAGTGAGATAAATATAATCTATGAAAGGCTTTATTTTCTCGAATTTAGAAGGAAACCTCTTAATAGCTTTCTTTTTAGCTATTTTTCCAAGATTCTTAATATGACGAAACTGTGTATAATACTGCGATAGAAGCCGAACAAATCTTGCATTCATTAACAATAATGCATAAGCCCTCTTTTTTCCGATCATCGAAAATTCTAAGACAATTATCTTGTCCAAGTTTTTCACCTTAAGGCTTAAATAATCGCCTTTATTGTTCTATAATATTTAGATGATCCCCGCTCGAAAGATGATTTCTTGATGAGAGGGGGGGAATGCCTTCTTCCTTCCTTCTGATATTCTTATTTCGAAAGCCGTCACCAACTGAGTAGGAAAACTTGCTCAAACTTACCCAAAACTTGGACAAAATTGAACAAAGGATAGAAGAGAGTAGATAGGTCAAAGCTTTGCATTTCTTCGCTAAATTTAATCCAAACTTGGTAAAAGCTAAAAAAAGCATATTCGTCTCATAATATTTTAGCCAAGAATGTAGGGAACCTCAGAGTCCCCAAATGGCTGAGTCCAATGACATGCCTCCAATAAACCCATAGGGGTAGAAGATTATGCGGCCTAGGGGGAAATGAACAAATTTGGGTAACTTTGTCTAAGTCTGTCCAACTTCCCCAGATCCCGTCCATGAGATCAAAAATCTAAGAAACTCCAGATCTTATCAGGGTCGATGCAAGAAATACAAAGTACGCTGATACTCTTATTTCTTATCCGTTCCTACGCTACATAATAAAATTGTCCAAGTGCTTTCTGTTGCTTATCTAACCTGCTTCCTGGTTTATTAATCCTAGGACGCCCGCTATGCTTATCTCTCCTGAACGTTATTCCTAGTTTTCTAAGGAAGATATTCATACCTTCTAACATGCTGAAGGGGCCTCTTGCGATTCCATGCTTTCCTGGTTCGCCGTCAAAAACCATTAATCTATCTGCTATGTAATCAACCACTAGGATGTCGTGTTCAACGACAACTATGGTTACGTCGCTTGTTTCTGCTAAGTTCTTTATCGTTTTTGCAACTCTGAATCTATCTTCGGCAGATATATAGGCTGAGGGCTCGTCCAGTAGGTAGATGTCCGCCTTCTTTGCTAGTGTGTATGCTATTGCAACTTTCTGGAGTTCTCCTCCACTGAGTTCATCAAGAGGGAGATCCATTATCTTGTCCAAATTCAACGGATTAATTACATAAGCGCGGTACCACTTATCGGATAACGCATTTCTTCTTGCTTCTTCTATCTTCTCTCTAACGGTTAACCATTCATCTTCTCTAACAAATTCACTTAGATATTGAGGCTTATATGATATCGTTATTTTTTCATGTACTTCGAAGTTATAGCCTTCATCGGGACTTAGGATTCCTGCTATTAATTTTATGAAAGTTGTTTTTCCAATACCGTTTGGTCCTACGATGCCAATGACTTCCCCGCGTCTGAATTCTCCCTCAGATACCTCTAAAGTAAAATTGCCTAGGGTCTTCCTCAATTTTGGGTATTTCAACAATATTTCCTTCTCTATTGAAGAATCCACCGGCGCCATGATCTTGAATTTAATAGGCGTATCTCGAAATCTGATATTCTCATCAGGCACATATCCATCCAGGAATATATTAATCCCTTCTCTCACACTACGAGGCTTTGATACAATACCATACGCATTTGGTTCACCATAAAAAATGCATACTGTATCGCTGATGTAATCTAGAATTGCTAAATCGTGTTCAGCGACGAGAACATACTTTTTATCCCTCTCTGCAAGCTCTCTTATAACGCGAGCCATCCGCATTCTCTCTAGGACATCTAAGTATGATGATGGCTCGTCAAATAAATATACGTCTGCATCTTTCTCTATAGTTACCGCAATGGCTAATTTTTGTAGCTCCCCTCCACTGAGATTCTTAATGTCCCTGTCTAGAAAAGCATTCATCTTGAGATCCTCGATTATTTGATCAGATATGTTTCTTTCGTCGTATTTTCTCAATATCTCCCTCACAGTTCCTCTAACAATTTTTGGTATTGCATCAACATATTGTGGTTTATATACAACTTTGAGAGCTCCATCAGCCATTAATGAAAAGTATGTCTGCAATAAGGTACCTCGAAAATGCTGTATGATTTCATCCCATTCGGGAGGGTTCTCATATTTACCAAGATTAGGCTTAATTAAGCCTGATAAAATTTTCAAGCTTGTTGATTTACCTATAGCATTTTGCCCAACAAGCCCAACTACTTGGCCTTGCATGGGGATTGGAAGACGATATAAAGAGAAAGCATTTGGACCGTATCTATGAACTATTTCCTCTTCGATTGGGGCTGGTAAATTAACCACTATAATCGCACCAAAGGGGCAATGCTTAACGCATATGCCGCATCCAATGCATAATTCTTCATCTATATGGGGGTACTTTGTTTCTTCATCGATAGTAAATACTTGTGTTCCTGCTCTTTGAGGAGGACATACATTCATGCACATATACTTTGTTTTGTCTGGTCTACAACGATCATAATCTATAACAGCAATTCTGGTTGGTCTCCTATATGCCATTTTCCTCACCAGAAATAATTTTGCCATTCTTTACTAGGTAATCTACTATCTCATCCACAATATCTTCACAGTCTTCAACTCTAACAGCCATTACATAAGCATTTTCGCCATCAGCATAATATTTGGGTAGCTCATCAACAATCTTCATTCTAAATTTCTCGTAGAGTTTAATTGCTGGAATATTACTTACTCGAACTTCAAGAAAAATTTCTTTCACTCCTCTTGACATCATTGCTTTAAAACCTAGAGCTAATAATGCGCTAGCTATACCTCGCCTCCTATATTCATGCAAAACGCCAACTGAAAAAACATGACCTTTTAAAATAACCCCCTCTTCTTTACGGAAAAGAGATCTTCCTTCATCAAGTTTGTTCATAATATATCCAATGACCGCATCTTTTTCAACATCTACCGCAACGAAAAAAAGATCTTTATAGAGCCTTAACATGGATAAGAAAGTGTAGCGTGAATAATTCTCCGGCAATGTTCGTCTATTTACGTAAATCACTTGTGTAATGTCCTCATACTCACAGTTTCTGAAATATATGTTATCTAGCTTAAAGTTAAATTCTAAATTCTTAATTTGCAATCTTATTTCACCTAAAATGGATATATTACCAATTTTTTGAAAGATTCAGGGGGTCTCATTTGCCCGTAACACTATTTGAATTATTTCGTACACCTACACAAGTTAAAATTATTGAGGAATTACTAAAAAGACCAATGGAATATTTCACAATAAGTAGGATGGCAAAAATTATAGATGCATCTCCTAGTGCTGTGTCTGCCAAGGTAATTAGTCTAGAAAAACTTGGATTAATAAGGTTTGTGGGAGGAAGCGAAAAAGCGAAAATATTCTACTTGAATAGGGATAGCCAGCTTGTTAAAATATTAATAGATTTCTTTAACAGGATAAGCAGATATGACCCCTAGTAGATTAATAATGGGGGGAACTCCCTGCATGACTTAATTACGGCATTCATATTGGTAGCATCTACAGAATTATTGGATAAAACTCAATTATTAGTAATTTCATTGTCTGCTGAATATGAAAAACATCAAGTCTTTATGGGGTCTCTCTCAGCTCTAGCAGTAATCTCAGCTCTTGGAGTATTAGTCGGCAATGAAATATCAAAATATATCTCCTTTGAGACAATTATGGCGCTTTCGGGAATTTTATTCATAATAATGGGTGCACATACATTTATGAAGAAAGAGGAATCAATTAAATCCTCTCCCAAGAGGAAAGGAAACCCTCTTATTAAGAGTTTCTTCTCAGTATTCTTAGCCGAGATCGGCGACAAAACGCAAATTACTGTCATTTTATTAGCATCACTATATCATAACACATTGAATATACTAATAGGAGCCATAGTAGCATTCGCTATTTTAACTTCCATTGGAGTCTATTTGGGAGAAATCGTTAAGAGGCTAATAAAGCACGAAAAGAAAATAAATACTCTAGTAGCTGGCGTTTTCGTATTTATAGGCTCTCTCTTACTGTTAAACGTCTGCAACGCGTTCCTAGGAGCTCCTTAAGCGAATAAAATTTAATACCTAACTATTCATCTAGAAATATATCTGAATACACAGAAAAGCGCCGGTGGTCTAGCGGTAGGATGCCGGCCTTCCAAAGCCGCTCAGGACGGCTTTGGGCCGAACCCAAGCCGGTGGCGCGGGTTCGAGTCCCGCCCGGCGCACCATACCTTCTAAAAAACTTTGAATTCAAGAACCTTTCCCAGAATTTTCGTCCGAGAATCTGTTTATTAGAACTTCAATTGCCATCATAAACTGAGCAAAAATTGCCCGAACTTACTTAAAGTTGAACAGAACCGCTTAAGCTTGCAAGACAAGCTAGATAAACTGAATCTACTCTTCTTCGTAAACTTTATCCAGAGAAAATACAATGATATTGAATGCTTTTAGGGCTTATTGTATTTTTCTCTGGGGTAAAGATGTGGAGAACTTGGGATTCCCCAAACAGGGCTGAGTCCAATGATGTGCTTCCAACGAACCTAGAGAGAGGAGGATAATGTGGCTTAAGGAGAAGCGGGGTCTGGGGAAGTTGGGCAAACTTAGACAAAGTTACCCAAATTTGCCCTCTTCCCCTTGGGCCGCATCACCCTCTGCCCCCTCTGGGTTCATTGGGGGCATGTCATTAGACTCAGCCCCGCTCGGGGGGACCCCGACTCCCCACATCTTTAGCTTGAAAAACATATATGCTTGTAATGCTTCTTAAGTCTTATTGCGCCTCTCAAGTAAGGTTTATGAAGAGGTGCGGATCTGGCTTTTTTCATCTGCCTTGTAAGCTTGGGTAACTTTGCCCAACTTTGGGTAAGTTTGGGCAAGTTTTCCTGCTCAGTTCATGACGGCAAATCTAGGTAACTTTATTCAAGCCCATCTAGCTTCCACAGACCTCCTGCAAAACGTCATTAAGGAGAAATTGCATAAAATTTCTTGAACAAATAAACTCGTTACTTAAAAATTTCCTCGTAACCTTTCTTAATAATCATTTTTAATATTTCCTGCATTCTTGAATGATTTCAAATTCTTTTTTACCTTAAGTTAATTTTCCTTCATTTTCTATCTTCTTTAGATAGTCTTCTAGAATAATTTGAATTAAAGTGCTTCTCCTCATACCCCTTCGTGCTGCTATGACATCAATCCTCCTAACAATGTATTCGGGAAGACTAACAAGAATCTTGACTTTTTTCGCTTTTTTGACATCTTTCATGAAAAATCACCTAATATTAATATATCCAAGCGATAGATTTAAATACATAAGATATCTTAAAGATATCTTGATATCCTTAAGATATCTAAAAAAAGCTTGAGATCTAGCACGACAGTACATCTCATTAGAATGAGGTAAAAATTATGGGCAAGGTAAAAGTGCTGATGATAAGGCTCAGCGAGGCAGAATACGAAGCACTAACAAAGCGAAAGGGGAAGCTAAGCTGGAGGAGAATCCTAATGAAATGCATCCTAGACAAAGCATGGAGGCTAGAGGAAGCGTACTGGCACGCGGAGAGGATAGGGGAGATAATCCAAGACAGAGAATTCACAAGGAAACCGAAGAAAGAGATCACGGAAAGGCTACTCAAGGGATGAGGTGAGGAAGAAGAAAAATGAAGGCAATTAAAACCATAAAGATAAGGACAAAACAAGCAAACAAGGGCAGGGATAAAATCCTGAGAGAGCTAATTAATGATTGGCGAAGACTAGTCAAATTCTTCCTTGAAAAATGCTTCGAGCATAACGCAATATCAAGAGGAAAACTACATAGAGTAGCCTACAAAGTCTCCAAGAATATCGTTCCCGAGGGAAAATGGAACTCCAAGTATCGATATACCGCGATGAACACCGCCCTATCAATCTATAAGTCCTGGAAAAAGCTTAATGGAAAAAATGGGACCAAAAAATCGCCAGAAATCAAGAAGCTGTTTCTCAAGCTCTACAGGGAGACAAATGGAAAGGGCGTCTATAAATTAATTGAGAAGAACGGCAAATGGTTCATTAAAGTCTCCACAAGCCCGAGAAATCACATTGTCTTACCTCTGATCGTCTCCAATTATCAGAGAAAATTCTTGGAAATGTGGAAAAGGGGGAAAATTGTCTTGGGAGAGGCTTACTTAAAGCGGAATTCTGATGGAAGCTACGAAGTCCATATTGCTGTGAAACGAGAGGAAAGAGAGAAGAATTTTCATAGAAGACTAGGAGTTGATATAAATGAGGGAAACGTGACAATATCTGTTCTTGATGAAAATAGGGTGATTTATGCAACTCAGATAGATGTCTCAGAGCTTTCAAGGCTAGATTACGTCTACAAAATGGTTAGGATAAGGAAACTGCAGAAGAAATTTTACAGAGGACATCGACCGGAAGGCATTCCGAGAAAAAAGATAGCTATCATCAGGCGATATGCTAAGCGGTGGAGCAGCAGGAAAAATCACTTGGTACATAACCTTGCTAAGTATATCGTGGCATTAGCAACGACTTTTCAAGCAAGAATCGTGATGGAGGACATGAAGAACATAAAGTCAAGAATTCTTAATAGAGGGAGAAAGTTGAATAGGAGGCTAGCTCTGGCGGATTTCAGGAAGCTCCAGGAGTTCATAGAGTATAAAGCTACGTGGATCGGAGTTCCCGTTGTTTATATTGATCCGAGGAAAACTTCTCGCATTTGCCCAATCTGCGGTCTCTCCGTGACGGGGTTTTCCCCGAGAGAGCCATTTTGCGAGAGATACAAAATCATATGGGATCGAGATTTTCTCGCGTCCATTAATATCGCGCTCCGAGATGTGGCCCGTGACGTGCGGGCCGAAGTCCCAATGAAGTGGATATCGAGGCGGAGAGTCTCCGCCAATGAGGTATCCATCGAGGGAAAAATATGTGCGATGAAGAGTAGGTATTCTTATAAATAAAAAATTACAAAAATACCTACTCAGAGTGAAACGTGCACCATATTTAATCTCTTCTACCGCAGGCTCTTAGAATGCTTGATAGATACATTGTCGATAATGATATCATTCTTCTCCCTAATCGTGCTATGTTTATTAGATCCTTAAACGCTTTGGTAATCGCCGATCTTCATTTAGGTATTGAGTACGCTCTAGCGTTAAAGGGCATTTTTCTTCCCGCATATCAGTTTCGGGAAATAAGAGAGATAATAGAAAAATACATAAGAGATCTTAGCCCCGAGAAACTCATTGTGGTAGGGGATTTTAAGCATGAATTTGCTCAGAAGACTCTCCAGGAGCATAAAGAGACCTTGAAGCTCCTGGAGATAATTCGAGGAACAAATATTCATTTTATTCTAGTGCGGGGAAATCATGATAATTTCATTCGTGGAATTTTAAGTAAATATAACGTAGACTTCAAAGATCCCTATCACGTTGATGGAAATTATTTATTCATTCATGGGCATAAGGAGATCCCGCCAGAAATTTTGTCTCAAAAAAGAAGAATTAAATATGTCATAATGGCGCACGAGCATCCCGCAATATTGTTTAGGGATGAAGTTGGTGGTAAAGCAAAGATTCCAGTTTTCCTGGTCGGTCATTATCCTGAATTAGAAGCAAAATTAATTGTACTTCCCGCATTATCTCCTATAGCCACAGGAGTAGAAGTTAACATTTCATTCGCATCCGATTTTTTGTCACCTATATTACAAAAAATGGATATAGATTTGTTTAAACCTATTGCGTCTCTGGATAAGGGGTTACTTGATTTACCACTTATATCCCAATTAAGAATTTTCTAACCCCTGTGCTCTTCAACAATTTTCTTAATACGCTCATACATCATCATTATCCAAGCTTCTCTATCTTTCATTGTTAAAATATCGGCCTCTGCGGATAATATCATGTTATGCGCAAATGGGGATGCTATTGTTAAATCGCGCTTCTCTACGTGTATGATCTTTATTCGTCCTTCCTCGATACCTCTTATTACCTCCTCCGCATGCTCCACATCCATGTAATCCTCCAATATTTCCCGAAAAGTCTCTTTAATTACAGGAAAATCATCCCCTAAGTACTTCAATAATCTCTCAGCCCTTAATTTTCTTTTTTCTACCGATATAACATGCCCCTTATATGCCCTTAAAATCATAAAGCTCCTCACTGCACAATGCCTAAATCTATTTGCGAATAGCTCTGTTCCCTTAATAGCCTCTTTGAGTATATCCCGTAACTCACTACTCTTAAGGCTGTACGCCAATTCTTTAGGATCAATCCTCACCCCTCTAGGGAAAAGAAGAATAAATCCATCATCAGTAACTCCGATGCCCACATTTGTTTTCGCTAGGATTGATGCCTTATAAGCGTAGGCTCTCGATAAAGCATCGTTTACTCTTCTTCCAAATGGTGCATGAAAAATTATGCTCCATCTACCTAGCTCATCAATGTACTCCTCGAGGACGATCTTTCGATGACTAGGTATAACACCTAAGAGCATTATTTGATCCTTGAAATATCTAACCAAATTTCCCGCACAGTAACGTCCTAGTTTAAAATTCTTTCTTAGCCATTTAATAGCTTCGACCTCACCCTTCTTCCTTAGAATGCTTTCTAATTTTTCTCTAAATTCACCGACCCCTATCGATAAATCCCAGCTTCTTGGTAACATTTCACCAATCCAGGATGGGACTGTTGGCTTTTCCTCCTCGGCTTCTATTACGTATACATGATTAGACTTTATTCTCACTACCTTAAATTTACGCCCTCCTAGGACAAATACATCTCCTGGAACTAATCTCTCAACAAACGGTTCTGAGAGTTTCCCGATTCTTCTCTTCCTCTTATCTTTCATTAGTATTACTTCATAATCGGCTTCCTCAGGAATCGTACCCAAGTTGAGGAAATATATCATCCTAGCACCTTTCTTTCGGCCAAATAGACCTTCAACTTCGTCAAACCATAATTTCCTATACACACTACGATACTCTAGATCAACATAATATCCCCCAAGATATCTCAGTACGGATATGAAATCTTCCCAACTTAGCGTACGGAAATTATATGATCTTTTAATTAATCTGTAAGCCTCCTCAATATGCCACTTCTTCTCTAAACTCATTCCCACAAGATGCTGCGCTAAAACATCTAGGGGATCCCTCGGTATTCTTATTCTGTCGATCTTACCTTCCTCCGCAAACTTAACTAATACCGTTAGCTCTACTAAATCATCCTCATCCATTGCTATAAAACGTCCAATCGATACTTTATGTAATGCATGTCCCGCTCTCCCTATCCGCTGGAGACCCTTTGCGACACTCTTTGGTGAACCTATCTGAACAACTAGATCTATGTACCCTATATCTATGCCGAGTTCTAGAGACGTACTCGTGACCACGGCCTTGAGTTCTCCTCTCTTTAATTTATCCTCTACTTCAAGCCTGATTTCTCTACCTAATGAACTATGATGCGTTCCTAGATACTGTAGAAATTCCCTTCCTAAAACCTCACTTAGCTTATGTGCTACTCTTTCAGCACCCGACCTAGTGTTAGTAAAAATAAGAGTTGTTCTATACCTCTTGATGAATCTCTTAAGATACTCATACATCTTTCTACCAACTTCTTCACGATTTCTAAGATCCTTAGTGGGACATAAAACTTTGAGATCCAATAACTTTATGGAAGGAACTTTTATGATATCACATGGACGAGGATGCCCATCATCCTCAAAGCCAACAAGCCACTTAGCAATTTCTTCTACCGGTGCTTGTGTCGCACTTAAACCAATTCTAACAAACTCTCCGCTGAAATTACGTAATCTTTCTAGACTTAATGATAAATGCGCTCCTCTCTTATTGCTACTTAACTCGTGCACCTCGTCTACTATCACCCATCTAACGCTACTCAAATGCTTTCTAAACTTCGGCGCATTTAGAATAATAGCAAGACTTTCGGGAGTTGTTATTAAGATATGAGGAGGCTTCTTCAACATCTTACTTCTCTCATGCTGAGGCGTATCACCCGTACGGACTAATGCCCTTACATCTGGCAAGTCTATGCCCATTTCTCCCGCTACTTCTTTAATACCCTCCAATGGTACTAGTAGATTCTTTCTAATGTCGTTCGAAAGCGCTCTAAGCGGAGAAATATACACACAATATACTTTATCTTCAAGTTCATTTTTCTTCCCAAGAGAGAATAAATCATCGATTATTGATAAAAATGCCGCTAACGTCTTTCCAGTGCCCGTCGGAGAGAAAATTAAAACATTACGCCCAGCCTTTATTCTAGGTATAGCATATTTCTGAGGTAATGTAAAAACTTTGAATTCCCTCCTAAACCATTCCGCAACAAATGGCTCTAAGAGAGAATATACATTTTCGTCTGATGGTGGTGGCTCTGTTACCACTCTTATCCTATTCTTGGTTTCTTCCCTAATTTTCCTTCGGATAAGTTTAGTACTCTGGGAATCCACATGTTATCCCTCGGTATACATTAGTTATGCTTAAAACCATTCTCTTGCGTTTTCATAAAGACTAACGAGTGCATCAATGCAGGTAAGCATAGTATATTCAATTATTCATGCGTGATACGCATCAAAAATCTTCATGCTTAAGAAACAGCAGAGGTGAGCAATTTGGTCAAAATATATGTAGAAACAACAGGGTGCGCTATCAATAACTATTATACAGAAGTTCTAAAGGGTCTCCTTGAGACTAATGGCCACGAATTAGTTGATAATATTGATGACGCAGACCTGATCGTACTAAATGCTTGTGCAATCAAAAAACCTACTGAAGACAAAATGATTGCGCGTGCAAGAAAACTAGACAAACTAAGTAAAATACTCATAGTATCAGGATGCTTAGCTGAAGTCTCACCTGAAAGAATTAGTAAAGCAGTACCTAAGGCCAGCATTATAAGCATTCACCATATGCTGGAAATTCCTAACTTGATCGAAGATATAGTAGCAGGAAAAAGAATAATCAAAGTTGGTCCCGAAGATTCCATCGAAGATATCCTACTCAAACCAAGACGCCTTGAGAATAAATACATTGCTGTTGTCCCAATAGCTAAAGGGTGTCTGGGAGCATGTTCATACTGCATAGATAAGCGAATATGGGGTGCTTTGAAATCCTATCCCAAAGAGAAAATTCTAGCCGAAATAAAACGTTTAATCAAAAAAGGAGTCAAAGAGATAAGATTGTCAGCTCAGGATACTGGACCTTATGGCTGGGATCTTGGTTATAATCTCGCTGACTTATTAGAGGAAATATCCCAAATCCCAGGAGATTTCATGATTCGAATAGGGATGGCCAGCCCCGATACATTGATCAAAGTAATAGATGATGTTATCGAAGTCGTTAAACAAGATCAAAGATTCTACAGATATTTTCATATCCCAGTTCAATCAGGATCCAATAGAATTCTCAGACTCATGGGAAGAAGATATAACGTCGAAGAATTTGAGGACTTAGTCCGCATAATTAGGAGAAAATTAGATGAAGACGTAACCATTGCCACGGATATTATCTCAGGTTTTCCAACCGAGGAAGAGGAAGACCATATTGCAACAGTGGAGTTATTAGAAAGAATAAAACCAGACATCGTAAATTTATCGCGATATGGTGATAGACCAGGCGTTCCTGCTTCTAAAATTTACCCTAAGGTACATAGTGGAATCGCTAAGAGACGAACTCGTGAACTCTCCGAAGTAATACGGCATATTAGTTTTGAGAAAAACCTGAAATACAAAGGCAAAGAACTCGAAGCACTATTACTAGAATTTAAGAAAGGAGGAATCTTAGGAAGAACAAGAAATTATAGAATAGTAGCTATTCCTCCCAATGAAAAAATATCCCTAGGTTTATGGGCGCGAATTTATATCGAAGATATTACTTGGAAAACCCTCTATGGTAGATTTATAACTTATACCAACTAAAAACAAAATACCTAATCGAACCATCTTCTAGTATTAAAGCTAAAACCCATTTCTTCCTAACCGAAGTCGCCAGTCTACCCGCCCTGACAAAATCTATACCTAGTAACTTAGTATCGCGCGAAAAAACGGTTACCAAGAAAGGCGCGTGATCAATTCCCGGTCCATATCTATATACCGAAAAATCACTCCCAAATTTTAAACCAGGTCTAACTACATAGCCACGATCTCTTAAATCCCTATAGACCTTATATTTGGCCTCAAAATCTTCATAACTCCTCTTACCAATCTCCATTAACTCGTCTAACGTTAGAAATCTCCCGTCTAGAGTCTTTACTTTTAATACACCTTTCTCGACCAGGTATACAGCCTCATAGAAAGAGAGTTCTAGTGGCTTGTCAAACCTTTCTATCTTCGGTTTTCTAATCCCAATAGGCTTTCCAAAGAAACCCGCTGCAAATAATTCAAAACCAAGACTCGGATTCCATACTATTATTCTATCGCCTATTAACTCCGCTGTAATCCCTAAGTCCCTCAGCTTCATTAAACGCTTCATACGACCCTCTGCAACGACCCTCAAATTAACTTCACTCAAATAAATCACCTCACAATTCTACTAGAAAAAACATAAAAAGTAAATTATAAACATAACAAGAAGTAGATATGGTAAGGTGCGGGGGTGCCCGAGAGGTCAAAGGGGCCAGATCAATTGGAAATGGCCACACTGAGGCTCTGGTGGCGCAGGCCTTCGCGGGTTCGAATCCCGCCCCCCGCACCAAAAACCTAAATTCTCAGGTGAAAATGTATTCATACTTCATGAGAATCTCTCACTCCCCTTTTGCCAAAGGCGTTTGACTTTTTGTTTTTAGTTCATTGTTCACATGATGTGATTTTCTTTTCCCTATTTCATTTCTTAACTGACATAATTCCAATGGAAAAAACCGTTCACAACTCAGTTCTCTTTGTGAAAAACGATTCTTAGGATGCTTTGTTTCCACTGGAAGTGAGGGGTCATTCACAGGTGAAAAATATTGGAAAAATTCTTAAGACACGCTATTTTCAATGCCTTATCTTAAGTGTTGCACTTTCTATGCCAGGTGAAGATAGACTGGCCCCTTACTTCTAGTGGAGATATACATACACTTAAGTGTAGAAAAAACAAAATACCTGACCCAGAGTTGTACTCTAAATA
>JAHKLF010000119.1 GCA_029856615.1 Candidatus Njordarchaeota archaeon | reverse complement strand
GAACGGATGATCTACTGCGTTCATTGCAACTCCACGTGTTCGTGGCCATTTGTGTGCTTTTACTTTCCATTTATGGTAAGCGTTTCCTGCTTTTACTAGTGGTAGTTCGTCTTTTCCTGTTCCTGCTGCGATTCCTATTTGTGCTCTGCAGTCCCAGTTTATTCTTATTGATCTTTTCCCTATGAGTAATTCTGTTTCTTGCGTTGTTGGTATGTGTGCTCTTACTACTGCGTATGTTCCTGCTGCTCGTGCTATTTTTCCTCCGTCTCCGGGTGTTATTTCTATGTTATATACTGGTATTCCCTCTGGGATTTTTCTTAATGGTAGTGCATTTCCTATGTCGAGTGTTGCGTTTTCACCTATTTGTATTTCTTTTCCTGTGTATATTCCCTCTGACGCTATTAGCCATATCTTTTCTATTGCTCCGTTTGCTCTTTGGAATTTCACTAATGCTAGAGGTGCGTATCTTCCTGGTTCTTTGTAGAGTTTTATTACTGTTCCTCTTACTACGTCTTTCATTGCTTCTGGCCAGTCAGGTATTTTTACGTCTGCTACTCTCGTTAATGGTGGTGCTCTGTATACTGAGGATCCTCTTCCTATTCTTTGTGCTCTTATTCTTTTACCCATAATTATCACCTTTTCTTACTTCTCATGTTAGGATGCATATTTCATTCTTGTGTTTCTTCTTTTATTTTGAGTGGCATTTTGGGTGGTTTTTGCATTTCGCCGTTTAGCCATTTTTGGATTCCTTCGATTATTTGGTTTACGATGTTTTCTGCTAATTCTTCTGGTTTATCGGTGTTTATTTGCCCATTTTTTGCTTGTTGATATATGTTGTACATCACCCATGCTATATATCTGCCTAGTGGATGCGGATGTTTTCTGCTGATTTTTTTCAGAGGCTCTATTACTATTTTTCTATTTTCCCCTAATTTAATTAAGTGAACACCGAGTTTTCGATAAATCATATTTAATATATCTTCGTTGATCCCTACTTCACTTAGTTTTTCGACTAATGGAGTGTATTCCTCATTAGTTTTTATCCCTACTGCTTGTGTTCCCCACTTCGTTATCGTTTTTCCAAGGCGATATGCTATCTCTGCCAATATCTTATCGCTAAAAATTTCTTCTTCGGTCATTTCTTCTATTTTCTTTCCTGTTCTTTCTATAATTATGAGGTTGACTTGTCTTGTTCTTTCCGATAATTCTTCCCCTCTAACGGTTTTCTTTATTTTTACGCCTTTTAGGTTTATTATTTTGTAACCTCCTGTCTTTTTTTCTACTTTATATTTCCTTGGTCTATAGCCTGGTGGCCTGCTCTTTAAGACTTGTTTTAATCCTGGTCCTGGTATTCCTTTTATATGAGGGAAACCAGCTATATCGCTTCCTCCTCGTATCTTAAATTTGTATCCAGGAAACCCTAAGGGCGCGCCATCTATTTCTTCTCCTACTTTTTTCCCGTATAGATACGCTTTTTTATCTTCTTCCTCTATTTCAAATTTTGCGGATATTCCTGTTCCAAGGAATGTTGATGCATCATTAATTACGAGTTGTATTGGATGCACTTTCTGTGTTGATGACATTTACAATCACCTCGCCGAGCCCGGGGACCCCCCGGCTCAGCTTTTTAATTTTTGTGAAAGGGGAAGCATTGGGTATTTAATTCTTCACGTTTACTTGATTTACTCTTCCTCAGGTCCTATTTCTTCTTTTTCTTCTCCTATGAGGTGGTCTATAGGATAAATCTGTATTTTCAAGTTAAATTCTTCTGCTAATGGTTTAAGTTTTTCTCTTAGGCGTTGATATAGTGTCCCTATATCTTCTCCGCTTATTATCATTGATATGTTTGCTATCTTCTTTCCTTTTTCAGCGAAAATTGTATGTCCGCGTATTTCTTCGATATTTCCGCCGAGATCTGCTATCATGCTGGAGATTTCTGCTAGGAGCCCGGGTTTATCTCTTCCAACGATTGATATAAATAGGGATTTCATGATCATTCACTCTCAGATATCCTCTCATTGATTATACTCATTATTCTATTAAATACTTCTTCGATGCTTCCGACGCCATCAACTTTGACTAGTTTTCCTTGTTTTTTATAATAATCAATTATAGGTTGTGTCTTAATATGATACTCGACAAATCTTCGCTTTATGGTACATAGTTTGTCATCGAGGCGGCCTCTAGAGAGTAAGCGTTTAGTTGCTTCTTCTTCGGGTATATCTATTTCAATTACGATATCGACTTTTCTCCCCTTCTCTGCAAGTATCTTATCTAATGCTTCAGCTTGTGGAATTGTTCTAGGAAAGCCATCTAGTATAAATCCTTTTTCGCAATCTGGCATCGCAATTCTATTCTTAACAACTTCTATTACTAATTCATCAGGAACTAACTCTCCTTTTTCATAGTATTCGCGAATTTTTCTTCCTAATTCAGTATTTTTCTGTAAATGCTCGCGAAAAATATCGCCCGTTGCTATATGGGGTAGGTTTAAGGATTGAGCTATCTTTTGTGCTTGAGTTCCTTTTCCAGCACCGGGGGGGCCTATAAGTATTATTATCATTTCTTTTTCACCAGGTAATGTTATTTTGATAATCGAGATGTTTTAATTTATTTTAAACGATTAATCTATTCAGTGTTTATTAAATGATGGTGACAATATTTTGAGAAAAAACGTTTATTATTGCGAGATGTGCGGCAATGTAGTTCCAAGACCAAAATATTATGAAGTCGATGGCGCAGTAATGATCCTTTGCGAGAAATGCGCAAAATATGGTAATCCCGTATCGAAGTCTATTATAAGAAGAGAAACGAAGAGAAGGATTATTAAGAGGAGTCCTCCTCCAGTGCTTGAATGGGAAGTTGTGAGCGATTATGGAAGAAGGATTCGTGAAGCTAGGGAACGTATGGGATTGACTCAAGAGGATTTAGCCAGATTGATTGCTGAACCTGTTTCATATATAAGAAAGATAGAGACTCAGAAGGTTTTTCCATCCGAGAAAGTAATTATTAAGCTTGAGAAGGTGCTCAATATTAAACTTAGAGTGAACATTGATTTGGAAGTTGCTCAAGTTAGCAATGTTAGTAAAAGTGATGATAAGGAAATCAGATTAGCTTTGGGGGATATCCTGGTTGTGAAAAAAAGAAAGAAGAAATCATCCAAGTAAGATTATATTATCTTTATCATCAACTACAATTATTCCAGTTTGTAATAAGTCTTCTATAATTATGTCCAATAGCTGTTGAGGAACATTAAAGTGGTCGAGTAATTCCTTCTTGGCAACTATTTTTCTTTTTTGAAGTAATTCGAGTATTGCTTTGCCGTACTTCGTATCAGAAGGTTTTTTCGAAAAGATGATACCTTTATGGACGAATAAGATTCCCTTCTTTGCTAGTTCAAAGATTTTTCTTTCAACTTGTTGACGAGTCACTGGGATTTCATTTTTAATGAGTTCTTTTATTAGGTCTTCTATAGAGCATGCATCATTCTGTTTTTTCAATAGATGGAGGATTTTATCTTCTAGAGGCTCGCTTGGCTGTATTTCTAGATGAACTTTAATCATATTGAATATTTTTCTGAAATGCGGTGTGATTAAACCTTTTTTGGATAATTGATCCTCTATTTTCTCAATATCTCTTATGAGCATCTTTTTTTCCATTTCTATTTTCTTACTAATTGCATCATCTACTTTATATTTCCAAGAGATCTTTCTCTTTATGATGTCATTCTTCTTCGTGCTCAATTTCCTCAGCCTCTTTTTCGATCTCTTCATCAGGAATTTCTGGCAATTCTCTACTTATTTCTTCTTCCGCAGTAAGTTCAGCTTTATTTATCAGCTCTTCAATTTCTTCCTCTTCTCTAATAGTTATAGGTTCTTCAATTTCTTCTGAGAGAATACCTATTTCGTTAAGTACATCTTTCATTCTTTCCAAATCGGAGATTATATTCTCTGTATGAATCATTTTTCCCAATTTTACAATGGCTTTAACCGTAGATCGCAGTGCTGTGTGTATGTCTTTTGTAATAGCGGCGGATTCAAGGTCTATTCTCGTCATCTTTACTTTTGATAAATACCTCTCTAGTTCTCGTCTTTTCTTTTTTAGTCTAATTATCTGACGGGCGTAGTCCCTAGCTATTCCTCTATCATTGTTTATCACAGCATTAACTAGTTTCCTATACAAGTTTTTTTCCTCATTTTTTATACCTTTTAATGCTCTAGAGATCTTCTTCTCTAGCAATTTTAATGAAAAAATGGCCTCCCAAATATCTTTTGACAAAGTTAATCAGCCTATGATCAAGCCTATTATTGATTGGTAATAATAGTATCGAAACAGTTAAAATATTTGTTAACTCTCATGTCATTTTTATTAGTTCATTAGTGATCAGAGGTTCTCAGATGATAATCCCTGTTAGATGTTTTACGTGCGGTAAGGTAATAGGACATTTATGGGAGGAGTATAAGCGGAGAGTTGAAAGAGGCGAGGATCCTGGGAAGGTTTTAGATGATCTTGGTATTAAAAAGGAATGTTGTAGAAGAATGTTTATCTCACATATCGAAATGATTGATGAAGTAATCAAATATGAAATAAAATTTGTTCCTAAGCCAAAAGAAGTTGCGAGGCGATAGTATATGAGTAGAATTTCACGTAATGAAGGAAAAGTAAGAGATTTAGCCAGTGAATTAGAGACCCTAGAAGTAAGAAGGGAAATGTTAGTTCCTTTAAAAACGTATATAAGATACGGTGCTCATATTGGTACAAATAAGAAGACAAAAGATATGGAGCGGTTCATATTTAAGAGGAAGGGAGGGGTCTACTTAATAAATATACTCAAAACGGATGAGAGGATAAGATTAGCTGCTAGACTATTATCTCAATATCAACCAAATGAAGTTGCAGTATTTGGTACTAGGTTATACGCCCAAAAACCTATAATCAAAATGTCTAAGTGGACAGGATTTCTGGCATTCCCTGGGAGATTTCTCCCCGGAACACTTACGAATCCGGAACTCGTGAGTTATGTAGAGCCAGAGATTATTTTGATCTCGGATCCTATTAAGGAAAGACAAGCCATCCTAGAAGCAACGATGGTTGGTATACCCATAGCGGCTCTATGTGATACAAATAACACGCTATCGAATATCGATTTAGCAATACCAGCAAATAATAAAGGTAGAAAGAGCTTAGCATTGATTTTCTGGTTATTAACAAATCAAATTTTACGGGAAAGAAAAGAGTTACCCGAAGAAGAGACGATAAAGGAAACTCCCGAGGATTTCATG
>JAHKLF010000118.1 GCA_029856615.1 Candidatus Njordarchaeota archaeon | reverse complement strand
TCTCCGGAGCATTTCAATACCTCGGATTTCTCTTGAAAAGAAGGGGACTATTCTTATCTCCTTATCTTTGAACATTTCTCTTATTTCTTTAAAATGCTTGTAGTGTAATTGTGTTAAGTTTCGTGAAAAAAGGCACTCCCCAGAATATATTCTGAACATGTTCACAACGATGAAGTGATTAGGTATCCTGTAAGCGTCTAATTCTCCAACTAGCCGCGCGCTTTCAAGGATACTCATTGCGAGAGGAAGTGTTATGACAATAAATTCCGTTTTTGCTTCCTCAGTTAGAATCTCCTTCGTTCTTCTGACTCTCCCCTTCAATTCATCTAATAACTTTAATGTTTCCTTGGCCACATCTACATCTGATCCAAAGCCAAAGAACCTCTTAACTGAATGGAAAATGCTAGAGATTTTAAGTTGAAATCTTATTAATTTCCCTAGGAAGGTATCTAGATAATCTGGTAGCTCCAGCAATTTTAGAGTATGTCCCGTTGGAGCTGTGTCGAATATTATCTTCTCATAATCCGAGTTTATGAGTCCATCAAACAGTCTTAAGAAACCAATACCCTCAGCGAATTCTATAGGCATATAATTTGTATCTATCATTAATTCCATAGCTTCCTCTGGAATTGGTAATCCTAATAACTGCTCCTGATCACTAGACATTACTTCACGTAATCTTTCTCGCTCGCTTTCGAATAGCAAACGCGGATCAAATTCTAGTGCATCTAATTCCCCGTTAATATTGCTTACTCTCGTAATATTGGGACCTATCTCCTGCATTAAAGAATCTCCCAAAGAATGAGCAGGATCTAAACTTATCACTATTGTCTTAAAACCTCTCTCAGCGAAATACACTGCTAAGGATGCTGCAATAGTCGTTTTTCCAGTACCACCTTTTCCTGATACTAATATCCATCTCTCATTTTCGAGGACTTTAAGCATTACAAGCACCAATTTTGTTGGCTAGTTCTCATTTATTTTACTCGTATTCATTTTTAGAGATCTCATTTTAATCATTCGTCGGTATTTCCCGTATTTATCTAGTGGACTAAATCTAGGAGGATGCGCGGGTCGGACAATACCACCGCATTTGGGGCATTTATCGGTTCTCAGTGTGTATGCTCCGCATACAGTGCATTTAAATATTTTCTTTCCCATGGTTATTCCTTCCTTTTACCTTTTTTCTTTTCTTCTAATTCCTCATATGAAACCTCTGTTGGCCATTTATTACCTTTAAGAATGTTTTTTTTCACGACATCAAAGAACTTATTAAAGAGTTTTATTGTCTCCTTCCAGTCATAGCCTTTTATTCTAACTAAGTATCTAGGGGAGGAGATATATTCAATCTCTATCCTATTGGGATCTATCTTTTGCCCCTCTAGTAATGCTTTTTTAATTCTAGCTAAACCATCTGGAGCCAGAGTTCTAATTAATAACATTCTCTTTAAAATTATCTCCTTTAATTTTATGCTGGACTTTACGATATTATATATTGTGGGAATCCATTCCTTGGGGACTCCTACTTCTTCTAATACTTCTTCCCCCCATCGAACAGCAGCTTCAAATCCATCATATGGCGTATCATAATATTCGGTTATCGGTTTTCCGACTTTCTCAATAACTTCGTCTATGGACACGCCTAACTCGTCTGCCATTTGTTGCATCAAAATTAGAGATCTTCTGAGTTTCCGCCATTCTAACAATTTCTTTTGTCTTTCTATTGGTAATACTCTCTTGAGAGAAGCATTAACAAGCCTTCCTCTCATTTTATATATCTTAACAACTATCTTCTGATTCAGCTTAACGAGTTCTCTTGGGTGTTTTATAAACCTTGTTGATAATTCCTTTAATGGCACATATGCTTCTAACTCGTATTCTTCTAAAAATACGTAAATTCCATGATCCTCTATCCTAATAACTCTTCCTATTGCTAAATCATTTGGCCGAGGCATTTTCTTTTCATATAGACGCCTAAATAATTCCCGGTACGTTATTTTCGCTAATTCTCCAACTTCAGACAATATGGTCACCCATCAAACATGTTTCTGAAACACCTAAAATCGCTATTTCCTAATTTTAACTTATTCATTAAGTAATGAGTATAGTTGGAGAAAGAAATTGAAGAATAGTTTGTAGCCTCCCTGGGAGCCCGCTTTTCATTCCCCCCTATTCTAGGGTAGGTCTGGCGGGACTGCAAGGGAGGCCATATTATATTTTATTCAGTAATTTTTCCTTAATTAATATTTTGACTGAGAATTCCTAATCAACAAAAATTATTCTGTACACATTGTTTTTTTCCACAACTATGCTTCTGAATTTCCCTTTAACTAGTACTCTACTAAGAGCTTCTATATTTACTTTATACACACCTTTATCAATTATTTTAATAGCTACAAAATCGTTCTTATCTGGTAATTTCTCCTCTAGAGAGAATAACCCATAGCCACACTTAGGACAACCCTTAGACAAATCTTTAAATTCATTCACCTCAAATACGGTGCCGCACTTTGCGCATTTTACTCTAAGCATAACATCACTTCATCTCCTTAACCTCTTTATAATTTTTAGCCCCTAATTTAGGAAGTTAATAGTAGTGATATTATGCTGGTGATATGGTCTGCGTAAACGTAAACGAAAAAGCCTTAGAGAAAAACTTGCTCTTGAAAATATTATTGCAATGCTTGATTCAGCAATTAAAGCGTCAATTGATTGTGATATGCCCCGCGCCGAGTTCTTTGGAGAACAAGCTAGAAGACTTAGTAAATTCCTCGGCGTTAGAATTCCCAGGGAATACAAATTTTTCTACTGCAAAAAGTGTAAGACTTTCATTTTCCCTGGCAAAACGATGAAAGTACGCACGCGGTCTACAAGAGAAAGTCACATTGTGATAAAATGTTTAAAATGCGGAGCTATTAAGCGCATTCCATTTAAGAATCTGTAACATAATTACAAGGTTAATTATTTATTTTGCTCGAGCTCCATTTAATGATTATATTAGTGATGTGAGATAATTGGTAATGCTAATTTTATTTTATGCAAGGAGACCTAAATGTCCAAAAAACCTGCTACCTTAGATGTCTTCTTCGCAAAAATGCAACCTGAAGAAAAAAAGGAAGAGAAAAAAGAAGAAATAAGAAAAAGCATCCCGCATATTGTAGAGGAAAGAATTAGAGAACTTTCTGCGCTGGCAAGAAAAGACCGCGAAATCGAAAATGGTGAAATGCTATTACTTTTATCAGTTGAATATGATTCTGACGCAAATAAAGCTCTCATGAAATTCTATGATATGAAAAATAAAACCATTTACTTTTTGCATGATAGAACAGGTCATAAACCATATTGCTTAACATCTGCGAGTATTGAAGAAATAAGAGAAGCAGCCAAGAAAATGCGTGGATCTCTAGAAGGAATTGAGCGAATAAGAAAGTACGATGCCATAGAGGATAAGGAAATCGAATTAAATAAAGTGGTAGTATCGGATCCGCTCGCAATTGGAGGTGCGGGTGGTATTAGAAATCTTCTCGGCGAACATAGATGCTGGGAAGCTTGGATACAGTATCATTTAAACTACATATATGATGCTAAACTATGGCCATCAATGTTTTATGATGTAAAGAATGGCAAGCCCTTTCTTAAACATCATGAAGCTGAAGTGGAGAAAGGCTTAATTGAGATCTTCGAAGAGGAAACTCTAAGACAATTAGCTGAAAAATATATGCCTATATTCACTGCGGAATTACCAAAAATCGATTTTATCTCCCTCGACATTGAAGTTGCTGGAGCAGGTAGGATTCCTCAGATGGATAAACCCTTTGATCCAATAATAGCAATCGGTTTAACAGAATATCGTGTGGTAAATGGAGAGTTTGTAGAAAATGGGGAGATATATTTATTGAGACAATATAAACGTAGCGGTAACAAGAAACTTGGTGCAATTAGGATTGTCGGTAAAGAACGATATTACGATGTTGGCGAATTAGATGTTAACGGAAAAACTATCAAGGTGAAATTGTATGATGATGAGCGCCTGCTCTTATTAGATGTATTTGAGAAAATCTGGGAAATTCCAATTCTAATCACATTTAATGGTGACAACTTCGACTTAAGATATATCTTTAAGAGATGCGAGCATTTGGGAATTCCTCGAGAGATAATCCCGTTTAAGATAGTAAGTAAAGGAGAAATTAAAGAAGCTCATATGAAAGTC
This sequence comes from Candidatus Njordarchaeota archaeon, assembly GCA_029856615.1. Taxonomy (GTDB): domain Archaea; phylum Asgardarchaeota; class Njordarchaeia; order Njordarchaeales; family Njordarchaeaceae; genus Njordarchaeum. Next base: position 1,149 of record JAHKLF010000118.1, on the reverse strand, counting down.
GGCATTCATATTGATTTGTACAAATTCTTTGCTAATGCTGCTATCAAAGCATACGCATTTTCAAACAAATATGATATAGTTAGTTTAGAGGAATTATCTCAGGTATTACTAGGAGTTGGCAAAGTTTACACTGAATTAGAATATGTTGAAGCTTTAGAATTAGATGATTTAGCCAAATATTGCTGGTGGGACTCTTATCTAACAGCTCAACTGTTTCTATACGAAGATCAATTACCATTACGATTACTAATGATATTATCTAGGATAACTAGATTTCCTATAAGAGAACTCAGTCGTAGGGGAGTATCCGCTTGGATAGAGAACTGGTTTTACGCCGAGCATAGAGATAGAAATTATCTTATCCCTAATCGATATCAGTTAGATAAAAAAGAAGAAAGAGTACTCCAATTAGGCCCCAGACCCCCTCCTATAATAAGTGGAAAAAAATACCGTGGAGCCATCGTTTTAGAGCCCAAGCCTGGTGTTTGGTTCAATGTGTGGGTCTTAGATTTCGCAAGCATATATCCTACAATAATTAAAGTACATAATATAAGTTATGAAACCGTTGACTGTAACCATAAGGATTGCATGGTAAATAGAGTGGAGGAAACACCTCACTGGATATGTACCAAGAAACACGGCTTAGCATCAATTCTAGTTGGATTTATCAGAGATATCCGAGTCAAATATTTTAAGAAACTAGCTAAAAAAGGTGCTCCCGAAAAAAGGACATTCTACAATGTCGTACAAGGCGCGCTTAAGGTTCTAATAAATGCAAGTTATGGTGTCTTTGGAGCTGAACATTTTCCGCTTTACAGTCTCTCGGTCGCGGAAACAATAACTGCTATTGGACGCCAGAAAATCAAAAGTGTCGTAAAAAAAGCACAAGAAATAAATTTGGATGTCCTCTATGGAGACACTGATAGTATATTCCTACATAATCCTCCTGAAGATCTAGTTAAATCACTTATAGAATGGGGTGAAAAAGAGCTTAAAGTAGACTTAGAAGTGGATAAGATATATGTTTATCTAGCTTTATCTGCTAGAAAAAAGAATTACTTCGGCGTATTAAGTGATGGAAGTGTGGATATCAAAGGTCTAATGGCTAAGAAAAGAAATACACCAGAATTCCTTAAAAAAGAGTTTAGA
>JAHKLF010000117.1 GCA_029856615.1 Candidatus Njordarchaeota archaeon | reverse complement strand
CATATATCTTATCTCACTAAACCTTTCTCATCATCTCGTTATCTAATCTTATTTAAATATTAAACCAAAATCGTCTTATAATTACATAAAGTCTTTACTCCAAACTCAAAAATGCGCGAAGAAAAATAAAGTCAGGAAGCCAGTTAAATATCAATCAGTGATAATCGATCCAAATTATGCTTCTATTAGATGAAACGTTTTGTGGTTTGGGTAAAGAAGTTATCTAGTTGGCTATCTCCTTAATTTAAGTTCACGAGATATAATTTAAAAGATTTGAGATTTTCCAGTAGCATTTAGTCTACCAGTCAAAGGATAAAACAAGCGTATCGGAAAGTGAAATGACCCTGTTGCACTTATACTGTGACGCAATATCTACTAAATCATTAATAGGTTCAACTACCAAGTAACCATAAAATAGAAAAATTTATTCAGGGCTAAGGGATTATATATTTGAAGTTGCTTGAAACTATGGGTGATAAGGTTAAAGAAGTTGAAAAGAAATAAAAAAAGTATTATGGTAATCAGCGGAGTAATTGCTGTAATATTGCTTGGATTATTCTTAGGCTACGTAATCCGAAATATTAACACCAATCATATTGATGGTTCAATCATTGTTGATGGTATAAAAAGAACATATCATATTTATATTCCAAGCACGTATGATGCTAAGAAACCTGTACCACTGCTTATAGTTCTTCATGGTGGCGGCGGCAATGGTAAGAACATGGAGGAAAAAACAACACTTAGGGGATTTGATAAATTGGCAGAAAAGGAGGGCTTTATAGTTGTTTATCCCGATGCCGTAAGAGGGCATTGGAATGATGGAAGAAACGATCCCTATTCCTATTCTGCCCAACACAATATAGATGATGTAGGTTTCATATCTACACTGATCAACCATCTGGAGAAAAATATAGCATTGACAGCAAGAGGATATATGTCACGGGAATGTCAAATGGTGGCATGATGGCGTTTCGTCTTGCATGCGAGTTGAGCGATAAAATTTCTGCCATAGCAACAGTTGCCGCATCGATGCCTGAGAATCTGTATAATAACTGCACTCCTACAGGAAGTATATCTGTTCTAATGATACATGGCACTGATGATCCAATAGTACCCTGGAATGGAGGATATGTCCATGTTTTTGGGAAGGATCGCGGAAGGGTTGTATCAATAAATCAAACAGTTAAATTTTGGGTGATTCATAATAATTGTACCTTGCAAACAAACAAAACCTACCTCCCAGATGCAGATCCAAATGACGGAACTCGCGTGTGGAAGATAGAATATGTAAACGAAGAAACAGGCGTAAAGGTTGTGCTTTACGGAATTGATGGGGGCGGCCATACATGGCCAGGTGGGCAGAAACAATTTCCAGATATAATTGTGGGGAGGATGAGTCATGATATAAATGCGTGTGAAATAATATGGAATTTCTTTAAGGAGGTAGAAAAGTAAAGTTAAAAAGTAAGGCTTTCGCCTCCTGTAGCTCTCTACTTAACCTTGATGCTATTAGACTTAGACAATAAGTAACTATGCAACGCGATTCTTCGCACTCACTTGCAGAATCATACCTTTTAAAAATGACATTCTATTCACCGATGTTACTGATAGTAAATTCGCATAATTCTTTAACTAATGAGCTACAAATTTTTAGCCCAGTAACTTTATACCTGAGATCGAATAGGATAATTCGCCGTGCTCTATTCTAGAGGGATAAAATTCAAAATTAAAAAGGAAGATATATCTTCTATAAAACATAACGATTGTATAGCTATGGTATAGCTGCGAACTTATATTAAGGAGGTAGACTTGAGCATGCCGAAATTCAGAGACACCACGTTTCTAGTTCTCCTAGTTCTAGCTATAATTTTACCCTTAGGGATTTACTTTGCTATTGAACATGTTCCAATTATGGGTAGGAACTATCTAAGAGTTGAGAATGTCTTAGTATTCAAGAGCTATAATATTACACTCGTGCTCGATGAAAACGGGTCTATCACGATAACAGAAGTTTTTTCGATGAGGTTTCCATCGATGTACTTTAAAGAGGGATTAAGAGTATTGCCCTACTGGAGCATTGATTATATAGAAATGATTGGTATGTATGAATTATGGAACGGATCCTGGATAGAATATAACAAGCGTCTCTTTGAAGGGGGTCGCTATCGTGTTGATATGTCTGTTGACCGATACATTATTAGATGGACCTTTTACACTTCGAAGATATTTGAGTTTCCGCAAAATCGAACCTTAATGATAAAATACAAAGTTGTAACACCTCTGGAAACCAATGAGGCAAAAAATACTAATTACTTTCTATGGCGATGCATCCCGCAGAGAAATGCTCGCATTGAGAAAGCTAATGTCAAGATAGTATTACCGTTTATGATTAATGAAAGTGAGCTTAATATTGATCCAAAACCTGATAAAATAGAATACGTGAATAAATCCACAATAATTTATTATAAGAGACAAGATATAGGTTCCAATGAATACCTAGACGTCCGTGTCGAATTCCCCAAGCGCATTGAATTACCCTTATACGTAAGAAAATACCTTAACACTCATATGGGAGCCGTCGTCGCATTTTTCCTAGCATTTACGTCCTTAATGATATTGATGACTTATCTAGCCTACGGATTTAGACTTCCTAGACGAATTCCTACAAAACCTATTTTCATGCAAGCGGGAAAATTAGATCCCACATCATTGCGATATATCCGTAAACCATTTGACATCATATCTTGGCTCTTAACTCTGATAATATCACTAGCTTCTAAAAGAATCGTAAAGCTAATCCAAAGTGACGAGGAAGTATACGTGGTGCCTGAGAAGGTCTCTGGTTTGGTGGAAATGTTTCCTTGGGAAAAGGAGGCTTATCAGTTAATTCCCAAGGAGGAAACAAAACTCAGTGAAATTTTCACCATTTTCGGTGAAAAAGGAACACAATCCATTGAGGAGAGTTTACTAGACTACTTATATACGGAGAACATAGTAGATAAAAACTTCAAGAAAAAAGTGTCAAGCATGATGGCTACTCTAAGGGGTATAGTAATACTTTTCCTAATCATGGGATTAATCTTCTTAGCAATAGGCGGGCTATTGATTTCACTCCCCCTCATACTAGGAGGCCTTATAACATTATTTGGCGGCATAATAGGTATATCATCCATAAAAGGAAAACTTAGTCCAGGAGGAATAAAGAGTGAAGAGGATTATGGATTAGCCATTGGGCACACTTTGAAAATCAAGGAGTCATTGAGAATGGCTACTAAAAGATTACCACCTGGCGCCGCAATAATAAGAATTAGAGAAATACTTAATAATGGTCTGCCATGGTTAGTTGCGTTAGATGGCATAAAAACTTTTAGGTACTTGGGAAAAATTGAGGAAAAGATGCTTGAAAAGGGCCGCGGCGAAATTAATGTTAAAGATATGTATCCTGATTGGATTACTATTGAGAACACAAAGAAGTTCGTATCATACCTAAATAATCTCGGAGTGTACTATAGCGCACCTAAATTCCAAAGATTCCCCGAAGAAGCCATTGAAGAAAGCCATTAGTTATAATCCTTAAATTCCTAACTGTATAATAATTTCAATTCCTTTTTAGGATTTTTTGTATCAAAGAGAATGAGGCAAGAACAAGAATACAATAATAGTTGAGAATGCTCATTGTCCTTGGATTTCGCTTCTTATCTCTCAATCGAGAATAATTTTTAATAGGCGATGTAGCGTAAAAAGCATACGTAATAGAATCTAGCATTTGAGACAAATGATCATTTTCTCCAAAAACACCTCAATGGGTGAAAGACGAATATATTCTTTATATGATTGTGTCTTTAGTTAATAAGTTACTCCCCCATTTCACCTAATCCCGTATACTTAAAGATCTTCCCAACAAATTTCTTCACGTGCTCCAATGCCCTAACAACTTCTTCTGGTGGAGCCCAATTCTCATAGAAATTCACGTGCATACTTATAGCTGTTCTCCATAATAAGCCTAATTCTTGATCTCCAGTCTCATCTATTAGCTTAGATACAAATTCCCATAACTCACCATGACTAGCTAACCTCTTTCCCACCTTCTTTATCGCCGCAGCTTTTATACAACTGGCTGCAGCACCCCATATTTTCTCTGAAGCTTGGATATAATCCTTCCTTACTATTAAGTCCTCAGCCTCTTTGATATATTTATTGCACAGTGAGACATAAAGGGAAATCCTATCCCTAGGATCACTAGATAATTCGTTGAGTATTATTTCCCCAGCTAATTCTTCTGGGGAGACCCCAGATCTAGTTGCTGCTTCCTTTAATTTTTTTATAACAATATCTGGGAGCAATAATTGCTCCATATTAGGCCCCTACTGCCTCATCCATAAGGATTAATCCCCATTATAATTAACCAGCAAAGAAGCTTATAAATAAGTTGCATTGACAACACTAGTCATCGTTTCAATCCCTCTATAGGGATTTCTTTATTCTACGTACAACAGAGACCTCAAATTAGATCTTGATAGATGGATAAGAATTGCATTTCAATCCCTCTATAGGGATTTCTTTATTCTACTTGGAGTATATAGAATCAGTAGATATGATACTCCTTGATGCTAAATTTCAATCCCTCTATAGGGATTTCTTTATTCTACGTGAAGCCTTTTGGAAATGAGAGGTACAGCGAATGCACCTTTATGGGATTTCAATCCATCTATAGGGATTTCTTTATTCTACCGATATTAAAAGCAGTATCGAAGGATTAGCAGGTAAGGTTCTTTCGGGGATTTCAATCCCTCTATAGGGATTTCTTTATTCTACGAATGCTTGGATTGCACCTAGTAGGATTGGGACATATGTGATTCCAATTTCAATCCCTCTATAGGGATTTCTTTATTCTACTTACGTTATAAGAGACGATAAGGGACGCATCGTTGCGGTTTCGGGGTTCATTTCAATCCCTCTATAGGGATTACTTTATTCTACAGAAATGGTAACCTAGTAACAGAGATAAATAGAGATGAGGGACATTGGATTTCAATCCCTCTATAGGGATTTCTTTATTCTACGAGTATTATGAGTGAATCCAAAGTGATTCACACACAACAATTTCAATCCCTCTATAGGGATTTCTTTATTCTACTTGCGGCGCGAAGTATGGTTATGGTTTAATTCGTATTCGTTGGCCATTTCAATCCCTCTATAGGGATTTCTTTATTCTACTGTATGTTAAAATGAAATCTAATTTTGAGTGATGAGTTATCTTAGATTTCAATCCCTCTATAGGGATTTCTTTATTCTACAAGTAGAGTGGCATACTTCAATTCTCGTGGCGAATTCCTAGAATTATTTCAATCCCTCTAT
>JAHKLF010000116.1 GCA_029856615.1 Candidatus Njordarchaeota archaeon | reverse complement strand
GATAAAGAATTAATATCCATATTATTAGACGAAATTAAAAGTCACTTCGAATTAAGACGTTCTCCGACGTCTGATATAAAACTCGCAAACTTTGAGGTAATAACTAAGGAAGAATACTTTAAACATTGGAAGGAGTTCGCGGGAAAAAGGTTAATCTTCGTTGTTGATGATAGAAATCTAATATGTCCCGCACTAGACTATCTAGAAAGAATTATAGAAGAGGTAATTCTATCAAAAGCCAGAGATCCTATTGGAAGGCTAGCAATAAGACTTGGAGATGTATTATCTCCATTAGAAGTGGCTAAGGATTATTATGAGCAATTTAAACAAGGTAAGATTGATGCTAAGAAATTACACTCGATGTTGGAGTCGCGTTTTCCAAAAAAAGATGATGCGTACTTAGCACTTGAGATTTTAAAAACATTATACCGTTAAAGCTTTTTGAAGTTCGCCTTTTAATATTGTTTCTATCTCTTTAGATACCCATGAGATATCCCTTATAACGGTACCGATTCTGGCATCCCTACTTATCAAAACAATCATAATGTAATCCTCAGTTATTGGTTTTAGCATCATGAACCCTCCTCTGGAGATAATGAGAATTTCTCTTATTCCTCCTTTCTCGAAGGATTCTGAGCCGGACTTGCTTACTGAGAGTATGACAGCTGATGCAGCGGCGAGATTAGCTTGGTTTACCTCCATGTCGGGGCTTCGGGAAAAGAAAACCAGCGGATCACCTTCTCGTGTAGCAAGCATTAGTACTTCAATCCAAGTATCAATTCTAAAGAGGTTATCTATGATACCCGACATCCTTAGCTTAATTATATCCTCAGCAATTTTTTGGACAGCAACTGAGGTAGCTGATGGAGGTACGCGTTCTTCGGTTTCTGGTGTTGGAACAGCGGTTTCTTCTAATTTTGTAAGTAGTTCCTCAAGTTCCATTTTAAGAGTTTGAAACTCTGTTTTCTCTGGTATCTCCTTGAGTTTTTTAACAACTTCTTCAGCAGGGGCAAGGGCGGTTTTAACAAATACTTCAGGCTTTGGCGCCTTCTCGATTCCTCCTATTGTTTTTATTCTTGCAATACCTTTCCTTCTGTAGCGCTCGTAGATCTCTAAAACATCTTCAGGCGAGACTCTATGACCACGGACTCGTAGTTCTTTAGCTACTTCAATTACTGGTTTACCCTGGTATGTTAATTCTACTAAGTCTTTTAGAAGCTCTATATTCTTCTTAAATCGCCCACCAACTTTTTTTAGATGCTTTTTTAGGATATCGTCCTTACTAAGCCATGGAGAGAATTCGTAAATTCTGAACAGCTTTTCTTCAACAACGGCTCTTATTAGCTCTAATTCGGAGCCCAATAAAATCACCCGATGCGGGGGGCTATATTTTTTGAAAACCTAATAGTGAATCGTCTTCTCTTGCCATAAAGTTTTTACTGCTAAATATAAATATTCCTCAAAAACTTGTTATTAATGTGTTTCCCTTTTTTAATCTTTGGGAATATCAGTAAAAAGATCAATATCATCACTGAGTACACTATTCAAAAACTTCCGCGTCCCCAGTTTTCAAAGCGTATGCATACTCCTTGCTATGTTTCTTTAGTTCTCCCAGAATCCATTTATTATTCCTTAATAATCTGTCCACGAGAGATAAGTATCTAGCAATTCTTATAGCCTCTGGAGAGATTTTGACGAGTTCTTTTCCATCAACGACCACGTAATGTTCTCTTTCTACTTTCTCCCCCAGAATATATGCTGCTTCATTAACTGCTGCTTGGAGAGTAAAACAATGTGGGGATCCATCTATAGTCACTACAATTATCTTCGTTGGTTCGGAGGATCGAATTATTGAAGCTATTTTTCCGTATGTCAATTGTCCTTCTTGCTCTGGGCAATGCTCCAGTAAAATTCCCTCTTTCGAGAATTTTTCATATAGATCTGGATTTACCCACTTAAGGCATTTACTGATAATAACTAACTTACTTTTTCTCAGTAAGGGGGCTTTAACCCATATTCCTAGCAAATCTGGCATTTTTTAGTCCTCCTTAAGGAATTTCTCAAGGATTAGGTAAACACATAAAGAACCGCACATCGTGCAAGATGAGAGTTGAACAGGACCAAATTGACTTCTGATTTTCTTCGCTTTCTCTGGATCGTACATAAGCTTAAACATTTTCTCCCAATCTAGCTTGGCTCTAGCGATAGACATTTCTAAATCAAGTTTCTTTGCTTTATCTCCAAGTTTAATGATGTCTCCCGCATGAGCAGCTATCTTAGCAGCTATTAATCCTTCCTTAACCTGCTCAGCATTTGGAAGGCCTAGATGTTCTGCGGGGGTTAGATAACATATCAGATCAGCTCCCGTTGCGGCAGCTATTGCAGCTCCTATTGCGGAAGCTATATGATCATATCCCGCTGCTACATCGGTAGGTAATGGACCCAAAACATAATAAGGGGCTCCCTTGCATAATGCTTTTTCAAGCCGTATATTCGCAGCTATTTCGTTTAACGGTACATGACCAGGTCCCTCAACCATTACTTGTACATTAGCCTCCCACGCTCTTTTTACTAATTCAGCGACAGTTATCATTTCAGCCATTTGGAAGTAATCATGCGCATCATGAATAGCTCCTGGTCTTAATGCATCACCTATACTTATGATTCCATCATACTCATGAAATAATTCTAAAATGTAATCCCAATTTGTGTACAGGGGGTTCTCTTTATTGTTATAGAGCATCCATGCCGCCAGTATAGCTCCTCCTCTGCTAACAATGCCTGCGACTCTCTTCAAGCTTTTTAGCTTGAGTATATGTTCCAATCGTATCCCAGCATGAATTGTCATGAAATCAACGCCGTCTTTAAGGTGTTTTTCAATGGTATTTAAGATGTCGTCTTCAGTCATATAAACGGGAGACCCGCGCTTTTTCGCTACTTCAATATAGGTTTGATATATAGGAACTGTGCCAAAGGGTATTGGGGAAACATCCATTAATTTGCGCCTTATCTCATCTAAATTTCCTCCTGTGCTTAAGTCCATAATGGTATCTGTACCATATTTTACAGCAACTTTCGCTTTTTCGATCTCCATATCGATATTTGTTACTAGTGTTGATGTTCCAATGTTTACATTCACTTTTGTAAATAATCCTTCGCCTATTCCTACGAGCTTTACTTCTTGGTGATCTCTTCGTTTTAGATTTCCTGGTATGATTATTCTTCCCTCTGCAATCCTACGCTTTATTACATCTGCTGGAATATTTTCAATTTTGGATAGTAGTTTCATTTCCTCCGTTATAATTCCGCTTCTAGCTTTTTCCATTATAGTCATATCTCAAGCACCTCGGACTCACTATAATTCATTAAGAGTATTAAGAGGATATAATAGAGGGATGCAAATACATATTTCTTGAAAAACAATACATTAATGTGCAATTCGAGATTGACGAGAGTTTAAAAAGCATCTGAGTGTTTCGTGTGGGGGAGATTATGAAAGGAAGGCTTCAAATCAGCTTAAACATGATATATTGAGGGAATTCGGTGGCTTCCAGATATTTTCTAGTGATCATATTCATTGCCTCTTTCCAAGGTTTCTCCTCTGAGATCTCAGGATAAATTCTTAATAATCTTCCTCCGATACTAAATTCATCTATATAGTCACGGGGTTCACTCTGTATAGCGAGTTTGGGAACAATTTTTTCAGCTGTCCGGAATAAATTAGGGATTAATTTCTCACGGATATTGAGGCATTTATCCCAGTCCCCCCTCATAGCTAGAATGTGAATTTCTTCTTTACGTTTTGTTATTGAAATTAGGGCCGATGAGTTTAATTTCGATGCGATAATGAAATCTGAAGCTAAGAAATGAGGAGGAATTGTTGGCCATGTTCTTATAATGCCTATTATATTTTTCCGTCCCAATCTGGAGGCTCCAGATATCACCTCTCTTAGGGTTGTTAGTGGTATCTCATACAAAGTGAAGTTCTCATCAACTACGAAGATTTTTTCATCAAAAGAGTTTAATAACTCGCTTTCGCTAAAGCGGAAAAAGATTTCTGAGGATAATCTGCCATAATCTTTATTCTCTATAAGGGATAAGAGCCATGCATCCATATTCATACTAATTCTAGGCTCAGTTAATTTATCCACTACGTATCTGAGAATCAATTGTAGTAGCCTATCTAGCACTTTCTTCCGCATTTTTACGCATCCCAGTCCTACTAAGTATTTTCTATATTTTCCAGTATGAATATGCCAAGCATCCTCTTAAACGTTTCTGTCAGGTATTTTATTTCTCAGTTTTCTAATAGGCTCTTCTTCTAACTTGTAAATGTCAATTGCGCTCTTTATGCTTATTTTTCCATCTAGCAGATCCCTAATAACAAGCGATTTATCCCTCTCCTCCGGATTGCCAAAACCTCCGCCCCCAGGAGTTCTTATAACTACAATATCACCTGGCTCTAAATCTATACAATCTTTACTTCTAAGCCGAATTTTTTCGCCATTTCCTCTTATCACCCAGTACTCGCCAGGGGCACCAGGTAAGCCTCCGCGAAGGCCCCAAGGCCCAAATTTATGCCTTTCTCCGAGAACACTAAGTTTTGCTTTTGTTAGTACCTTATAAATTCTTTCAATCCCTAATCCACCGCGCCATTTTCCCGCGCCTCCACTGTCTTTTCTTAGTTCATATTTGAGAATTAATATGGGGTATCTTTTTTCGATTTCCTCGATGGGAGTATTCATTGTATTTGTCATATGACAGTGTATTCCATCAAGACCATCTGAATTAGGCCGGGCTCCATATCCTCCCCCTATCGTCTCATAGAAGGTAAACTGTTGATGAGTTCTGGGATCGATTCCCCCGATGGAAATATTATTCATCGTTCCCTGGCAAGCAGCGGGAACTTTATCTGGAACAATTTGAGCAAAAGCTTTGAGTAAAGCATCTACAATTCTCTGGGAGGTCTCTACATTCCCCCCAGCTACGGCTACTGGAGGTCTAGCATTTACAATAGAGCCCTCTGGGGCTCTTACGGAGATTGGTCTATACGCACCCTCATTGGCTGGGATTGTAGGATCAGTGATAGCTCTGATAACATAGTAAACGCAAGATAATGTTACTGGGAGGGGAGCGTTTACTGGCCCTAATACTTGACGGTCCGTTCCAGAGAAGTCAACCAATATTTTATCGTTGTGAACCGTTATTTCAACTTGTATTTTTAGTGGTCTGTCCTCTACTCCTGAATCATCTAAATAATCAGCAGCTCGAGCGGATATTTTTGGCATTTTCCGTATTTCAGCTCTCATTCTTCTCTCAGAGTAATTTAAAATTTCATCAATTGAAGTTTTGAATACGTCAACGCTATATTTCTTTATTACCTCAAG